>JARRNV010000066.1:4917-6541 GCA_037384685.1 Sulfurimonas sp. | reverse complement strand
CAGGTAAAGCACGAAGCTTCCAAGATATTGTAGATATTCTTCAAAAAGAGTTGGGTACAAGTTTAAAATATGAATATATCCCAAATCCATATATTGGATCGTATCAGTTTTTTACACAAGCAGACATAGAAGATACAAAAGAGTTTTTAGGTTATGCCCCGGCATATGAGATGGAAGACGGAATTAAAGCATATATTGCTGAGATTAAAAGAATTTATGAAACAGAAGTGAAAAAGTAGATGAAGATACTTGTTGTAGGTGATCTTATGATTGACCACTATTTGTGGGGATCATGTGAAAGAATTTCTCCTGAAGCACCTGTTCAGGTTGTAGACATTGCAAAAGAAACAGCAGTTCTTGGTGGTGCGGGAAATGTTATAAACAATCTAAAATCTTTGGGATCGCAAGTAAGTGTTGCTAGTGTAATCGGTGATGATGAAAACGGAGTTGAGCTGACCTGTATGCTTCAAGAGATCGAGGTTGACACTTCAAACTTGGTGATTCAGCAAGGACGTCATACATCTAAAAAATCTCGTATAATTGCGGTAAGTCAGCAAATTCTTCGTTACGACAAAGAATCGAAAGATGATATTTTAACTTCATCTCAAAAGGCAATTATTGCATCTTTAGAAAATAATATTCAAGAGTTTGATGCAGTTGTTCTGTCTGATTACGGTAAAGGTGTTTTGACAGAGGAATTATGTCAGGGAATTATCTCTATTGCTAACAAAACAGGTAAAAAAGTTCTTGTTGATCCAAAAGGTAAAGATTTTACAAAATATAAGGGTGCATATCTTCTAACACCAAATAAAAAAGAGGCTCAGATTGCAACAGAGATCAATATTGTTGATGAAGTTTCACTGACTCAAGCACTTTTAAAGCTAAAGCAAGAGTGTGATTTAGGTGTATCTATGATAACTCTTAGCGAAGACGGGATTGCAACATATGATGAAAACCTACATATCTCTCCAACAGTTGCAAAAGAGGTATTTGATGTAACAGGAGCGGGGGATACAGTGATTGCATCTATGGCTTATGCACTCAGTCTTGGTAAGTCAATTGATGAGTGTGCAGCATTTGCAAATTTAGCAGCAGGTGTTGTTGTTGGAAAAATTGGTAGTGCTACTGTAACTGTAGATGAGATTAAAGAGTATGAAGCCTCTTTACACAAGTCAACGTCTGATGCACATATCAAAAGTTTTGAAGAGATTAAACGTTTGGTTGATCGATATAAAGCCAATGGGAAAAAAGTTGTTTTTACAAATGGATGCTTTGATATTTTACATGTCGGTCATGTTAAGTACTTGCAAATTGCCAAAAGCTTTGGAGATATTTAAATAGTAGGTTTAAATTCCGATGCGTCTGTATCACGTTTAAAAGGTCCATCTCGTCCCGTAAATATAGCAGAAGATAGAGCATATTTACTTGCGGCTTTAGAGGCTGTTGATTTTGTTGTCCCTTTTGAAGAAGATACTCCATATGAGTTAATAAAAATGATAGCTCCTGATGTTCTTGTAAAAGGTGGAGATTATGAAGGCAAAACTGTTGTCGGAACAGAATTTGCTAAAGAATTGAAACTTGTTGATTTTGTTGATGGCAAAAGCACAACAAAAACAATAGAAAA
>JARRNV010000066.1:0-4899 GCA_037384685.1 Sulfurimonas sp. | reverse complement strand
GTTAAGTGCTTGTGCAGCATCTGCATTTGCATTACATACGGCAGAAATCAATATTAACAACAAAGACTTAGAAGTTGGTGCTCAGTTTGATATGGGACAGTTTAATGATGCTGTTGAGCCTAATACTCTTTTTGTTGGCGGTAGATTTTTAAATGCTGATGCAAAAAATTCAAGTAATTCAAATGCTAATGTTGATCCATTGATAGAAGCAAATATTTTAATGATGAAAGAAGTTGGTAACAGTGGTTTTAAATTAGGAATAGGAGCAAAAGTAAACTATACGAAAGTATCTTCTTCAAAATTTCTTTCTGTTCCACTTGGCGTTGAGGGATCATATACCCTTCCTATGCAAGATTTAATTCCAATCCATTTGAATGCAGCTGTATATTATGCACCAAAAGTTTTATCATTTCAAAAAGCTAAAAATTATTTAGAAACTAGATTTAGTGCAGATTTTGAATTGATAGAAAATGGTAGCATAACAGTTGGTTATAGAAAAATAGAAACAAATTATGATTTTATATCTGGAGATTTTCGTTACAATCGTTCTGCATATTTAGGATTTAAATTAAAGTTTTAAACTTTTAACAGCTTCAATAACCTCTGAAGCTGTTATTTCCTTCATACAGTTATGATGTCGAAGAGGACATTCTCTTTTCATACATGGACTACAATCCATCTCATGTCGTACAATCATACTTTTTTTATTTTTCCACTGAGAAGTTTCTTTATATTTCGTCGGTCCAAAAATAGCTACTGTTGGAACTTGATATGCAGCTGCAACATGCATTGGACCGCTATCGTTTGTAATAAATAAAGAACATCCCGCTATATTTGAACATAATTCCTCAATTGAAGTCTTTCCAGCTAAGTTGATATAATTTGATACAGAGAGTTTTTTTAAATTCTCTTCAATCTCTTTAGCCATTTCAACTTCATTTGGTCCACCAAAAATTATAATGTCATAATTGGTACTAAAGTGAGCAGCTACTTCTGCAAAACGTTCAGGGTACCATCGTTTAGCACTTCCATAGGTAGCACCTGCATTGATACCAAGTGTTGGTTTATTAAAACTTTTCGGTTCAATATAAAGTTTTAAAGCCGGAATTTTACCATCAAAATTATCTACGTTAATCATTGCCAGGTGTGCATATTGAAGTGCTAGATGTTGATCTGTTTTTAGCTTAGGTGTATGTGAAAGTAAAAGTTGAGAGTGCCACGATCTTCTTGCAAGGGTAATTACAGTATCTGTAAAACGAAGTAAGGTAGAAGAATGGATCTGATTTCTAAAAGTGATTGCGAGATCAAAATGTCCTAGTTGTTTTGCTAACTTATACGTAGCAGCTAAACGTGAAGATGCTTTTTTTGTTTCATCTATAATTGCTGTTTTACATAAGGGATGGTGTTTTAGTGCTTCTATAGAGACATAACTTCCCACAAATGTAAATTGAACATCATCATAATACTGTGCTAAAAGTTCGATTGCAGGAGTTGCCATAACAGCATCGCCAAGCCAATTTGGAAGTACTACTAATATTCTCATAAACAATTCACCTTTTCTCCAACTTCTTGTGTAACAAATATATATATTGGTGAAGCACCGATTTTTAATGTATCATCTTGAATAGCATTTCCATTTTTATCGTATACATTAAAGAACTCTTCATTTTTTAGAGTCGTATCTCGTAGTGACCAATGAATTTGAAGTAGTTGTTCATCTACTAAAAACTGTAAAATATAATAAGAACGTTTAATGTCAAGCCTTAAAAACTGAGCATTTTTTAGTGTATGAAGCATATATTTGTATGTTTCATAAGCTTCTCTCTTTTTTAATCTTTCACGATTATCTAAAAGCCCGTATCCCGGAGCAATTAATTGGTGCCAAGATACAAAGTCCACTTGTTGCGAAGCAAAAGCCAAAAGATAGTAGCGAAGCATATAGTTTGCATATGTTGCTTCATCAACACATTCGGTTTCACTTGTCGGTGCATAAGGTGCAGTGTTTTTTAATGGCCAGTTTGTTTCTGTAATATAAAGTTTATGAGCCGATTTTGGAGATAATGTAATCATAGAACTTAAAAATGCAATTTTATCTGAAAGTGTAAAGCCCAGTTGCATGTTTTCAGGTGCACCGCGACGATCCACATATAAAAGAGATGAAGTACCATCATACTTATATGGGGCAAAGTTAAACAATGTATGGGCAGTGAAATGGTATTCAAAATCTATCACACCGCTTCCGATTAGTTTTAAATCGGGAAATTGCTTTTGTTTGAGTTTGTATGCAGTTATAAAAAAACGATTGTACTCATCTACTGAAAAAAATCCCCATTTTGCGCGGTTAATAGTAGAACCAACTTCAAAAATATCGACCAAATTTTGGAGCTCTGAAAATATAAGTGTAAGATCTTTTTTGAGTAATTCTTGATCGTCGATATGTTCCCGATCTTGAAGGATTTTGAGTGTGATTTGTCGATCTTTGTTGGCTTCTAAAAATACTTTCAGTTCTTTAAGAGTTTCAAGTTCCCAAAGTTTAATGCGAACTAAGATACTTTCGACTTCCAATTCATTAAGAAGTTCAAGAGTTTTTTTACTTTCTCTTTGGTAATCAACGCCTAATGTAAAAAACTTATTTGAATCAATCTCTTTACGTTTTGTAAATGGCATAGCAATGATAGAAAGCGGTAAAATAAAAAGAGCAATTAGAAACGTTTTAACAAGTGAAAATAACTCTTTTTTTCTCATTTGCTTTTTAAAATTTTTATTACGAATAATTGCTGCTTGATCGGAATAGTCATCCCACTTAAAAGGTTCTTTCATAAGTGCGATTATATCTTTTTTAAGATAATATACGAATATGAATATTTTAGTTGTAAGAAATGATAAACTCGGTGACTTTATAACAGCACTTCCGGCAATTTATGTACTTAAAAATTATGATCGAAAAAATAGGATTGTAGTACTTGTTTCTCCTTTAAATAAAGCATTGGCAGAGAGTTGCGAATTTATAGATGAGGTCATTGTAGATGAAAAAGAGAGCTCTGTATTCGCACTTGCTTCTAAAATAAAAGAATCAAATATTGATGCCTCGATCACACTTTTTTCAAATACTCGTGTTGCAGTCGCCCAGTTTTTAGCAGGGATCAAAACACGTATAGCGCCTGCAACGAAGATCGCACAAATATTTTTCAACAAAAAAGTAGTGCAACGCCGTAGTGAAGTGAAAATGGCTGAGTTTGAATACAATCTACAACTTGCAAAAGTACTTTTTAAAGATATCTCCTTAGAGTTTCCAAAACCGCTTTTGCATTTTGACGATGCACAAGAGATGTATGCAAAGTTTTGTAGAGAGAATAAGATCGAAAAAGAGGTTATAGCATTTCACGTTGGTTTTGGGGGTTCATCAGATGCGAACTGGAATTTAGATGAGTATGAAATTCTCATTCGAGAAGTATTAGCTGTTGATAAATACCAGGTAGTACTTACTTTCGGACCTGATGAGAAAGAGTTGCGTCAAGAGATGCAAAGAAGATTAGATAGAGAGGATGTTGTATTTTATCTCTCAACAGAGGGACTTGTCTATTTTGCAAAACTGATTAGTAATTTTAAGCTGTTTGTTTCAACTTCTACGGGTACGTATCATGTAGCCAATTTGGTCGGATGTGCTACGATGACCTTTTTTGGAAATTCTCTTTTTGCGAGCGCTGCACGCTGGAAAAGCATAGGGGATGAAAAATTACAGCAACACTACATGCTTCCTATAGATGAACAAAAACGTCTAGCTATATTTGCAAAGGTATCACAAGAGCTAATCTCTTTGTAACTCTTTGTTTAATTCATAGAGTTTGATATATTTATAAAAGTTTGTAGCCATATGCGAAAATGCAATGATGAGTCCTGCATAACCATCTAAAAAACCTCTTTTTAAAAAGTATGTTTTGAAAAAAGAAAAACTTCCGTTTGCAAATGCTTTCAATGGAGAGGAAGATTTTTTTCCTGCGTTGTCTTGAGCATAGATAGTAGAGTATCTATCTAGTTTTATAATGAAATCTGAAATAGTCGCATAAGGATAATGTTTTACAACACCTTCTAGTTGTAAAGTATTTAAGTTCTCTTCGATGATCTTCTCATGTACTTTTTTATCTGTAAATTTTGTTTTGTTTTTGTTAAAAAGTCTAATAATAATATCATTTCCCCAACAATGTTTTATTTGAGTTCGTTTATAAAAATTTGTACGTAAAATAGTATAGATATTGTTTTCATTAAGTTGTAATTGTGTTAATGACTGAACAAATTTTTTGGATAAAACTTCATCTGTATCAAGAGATAAGATCCACTCATTTGTTGCGTATGAAATTGCAAGGTTTTTTGTTGGACCAAATCCAAGAAATTCACCTGAATATAGTTTTACATTAGAATAAGATTGAGCAATTTTTTGAGTATTGTCTGTAGAATTGTTTTCATATACAATAACTTCTTGGAACTCTTTTAAACTGTCCAAACATAATGATAAAGTTTTTTCGGCATTTGAGGCGATCAGTACAACAGAAATATTTTTAATCAACAACAGGTTTTCCTTTGAGTCTCTTTTTCATGTTTTTAAAGTTTTTTAGCTTTTGTGAATAATATAAAGCTTTTTCAATGCTCTTTTGTACATCCAAATTTGCGATAATTGCATACTCCTGTATGATTATACTGAGGTCCTCATCTTTTGCCCATAGTTTGTCAAAATTTTGTAAACACTCTTGTGTCGATAACAAACGAAATTCCATTCTATTAATATCGACAATTTTAAAAATGTAATCCTCTTGCTCTTTTTTTATTAAGATATTTCCCGGAGAGTAGTCTTTATGTAAAATTTCTGCTTGATGGAGTTCATAAGTAAAACGGGCAAAAGCA
>JARRNV010000065.1:0-4909 GCA_037384685.1 Sulfurimonas sp. | reverse complement strand
CGCCTAAAATTTTTGGAATAAAAGAAAGTGTCATCTCATTGATCTGTGTTGTTGCTTGAAAAATTGAAACCATGAGACCCAGTAACATACCGACTAATAGTGCAGGGAGGGCTAAAAGAAGTGCAATTTTAAATGTTTCAACACCGAGCGCTATTAGTTTTGCTTCCATATTATGAGTACCTTAACTCTTTGTATTCTGTAGGGATGAGATACTCTTCTATTTGTACAAGTTTATCATAAAAACCGTGTTTATAACCTATTTCAAAAAGTTTATTGATCGCTTTATATTGAATCTCGCTTAAACTAACACTCTCATCGTTAGCATAGAGTTCAAGATATTTATCTAGAGTTGGTGCATCGATCCGAACTAAGTCACGCTCTAAAAGCATTGTAGAGAGTCTATCTTTATGTTTTCGAGCTACATCAACAGCTTTAGTAAGAGTAGCTTCATACTCAATTGCTTTTGTTAATGGAATTGAGCGGCGTATTGCCATACCACCTAAAGGTAGTGGCAAATCTTCACCTGAGAGCTCCTGCCAGATGTCCCACATCTCACGCTCAACTTCTAAATTTTCATCATAAGTAAGGATCGACTCATGGATTAAAACACCTGCATCAACTTTACCATCTAATACAGCTTGTTCGATCTCCAAAAAGTTCATATAAGTGATTCGGGCATCAGGATAAGCGATACGAAACAGCATCGCATTTGTAGTGTGTTTTCCACTGAGGGCTACTTTAAAATTACGTTTGAGTTTGACACCTTTTTTCTTGATCACTTTTGGACCATACCCCTCTCCGAAGCTTACGGCAGTTCTAAGAGGTGCATACTCATCTGCTATGAGTGGATAGAGTGCAAAACTGATAGCAACAATATCATAGACACCGTTTAATGCATCTTCATTTAATGTTTGAATATCTTTGGCAATATTATCGAAGTGAGTACCAACCATATCTACCCAGCCAAATTTTATGGCATAGTACATAAAGATATCGTCAGCGTCGGGTGAGTGTGCTATAAGTGTTTTTTTCATGGAAACGATTTTAGCCTACAGAGACTAAAAACTCACTTACAGTACTCTATTTTGTACAATAAATTTTTGCTCGCTTTTTATATGATTCTAATGTTGTTTTTGCGTATGAGTCATCACGCATTTTTTTCTCATATGATTTTATTTTATCTTGAAACATTTTACATAATGCAGGATCGTATTTTGATTCTTTATCAGAATTTGCAATTAGTATTAGAGGGGAAAGGGCTAAAAATAGTGCAACTATAATTTTATTCATGATCTCTCCTTGATGAAAAAATTACTACATAATACATCAAATTAAAAGATAAGTCAAATTAATAATAATTATCATAAAACTAGGATAAATTAAAAATATGACAATTTGTCATATTAATAGTAAAACAAAAAAACTTTTACTATAATTTCTCAAATTTCAAATATAAGTGAGCATAATATGGATGCAAACAAACAAAAATCACTCGACTTGGCAATTAAACAAATAGATAAAGCTTTTGGTAAAGGCGCATTGATGCGTCTGGGCGATAAAGAGATCGAACCTGTTCAAGCAATATCTACAGGTTCTTTAGGACTAGACCTTGCTCTTGGGATCAATGGTGTACCACAAGGAAGAGTTATAGAAGTTTACGGACCGGAGAGTTCGGGGAAAACTACATTAGCACTTCAAATTACAGCAGAATGTCAAAAGAATGGTGGTGTGTGTGCCTTTATTGATGCAGAACACGCTCTAGATGTTATATATGCAAAAAATCTCGGTGTTGATATTGACAATCTCTTGGTCTCTCAACCTGATTACGGTGAACAAGCTCTTGATATAGTTGAAACGGTAGCAAGAAGCGGGGCAGTTGATCTGATCGTTGTTGACTCTGTTGCAGCTCTTACACCAAAAGTAGAATTAGAGGGTGAGATGAACGATCAGCAAGTTGGTGTTCAGGCTCGTTTAATGTCTAAAGCACTAAGAAAATTAACAGGTGTTTTAAACAAAATGAATTGTACAGTTATTTTTATCAATCAAATTCGTATGAAGATTGGTATGATGGGGTATGGTTCTCCGGAGACTACAACAGGTGGAAATGCACTTAAGTTTTATGCATCTGTAAGAATTGATGTTCGTCGTATAGCATCACTAAAGCAGGGTGAGAGTCAAATTGGTAACCGTGTAAAAGCGAAAGTGATCAAAAATAAAGTAGCACCTCCATTCCGTCAAGCTGAATTTGACATAATGTTTGGTGAAGGGATCTCTAAAGAGGGTGAACTTGTTGATTACGGTGTTAAATTAGACATTATCGATAAAAGCGGTGCATGGTTTAGTTATAACGAAACAAAACTTGGACAGGGACGTGAAAACGTAAAACTTAAATTTAAAGAGGAACCGGAACTTGCACGCGAGATCGAAGAGAAGATCAAAGTCGCTATGGGAATGAGTTCACTAATGACTATGGATACATCAGAAATAGCTGAAGCTACAGATGAGGATTTGTAAACATAAACTAGGATTTAAACAAATTTTGCTAAAATTGCATTATTAAATATAGTAAAAGGCAAATATATGTTCATAGATGATGTAAGTGCAATTGAAGTGATGGATTCTCGTGGTAATCCAACTGTAAAAGCTACAGTGAGACTAAGCGATGGTACAGTAGAGAGTGCTATCGTACCAAGCGGTGCAAGTACAGGTAAACGTGAAGCGTTAGAGTTACGTGATGGCGGAGATCGCTACATGGGAAAAGGTGTTTTAAAAGCTGTTGAAAATGTTAACTCACAAATCTCTGATGCATTAATTGGAATGAGTCCATATAACCAGGCGATCGTAGATGCTACTATGAAAGAGCTTGATGGAACAAACAACTACGGAAATTTAGGTGCAAATGCAGTTTTAGGTGTATCTATGGCTGTAGCTCGTGCAGCAGCAGCAAGTCTAAATATTCCACTTTATCGTTACCTTGGTGGTGCTAATGCTATGGTTATGCCGGTACCGATGTTAAACATTATAAATGGTGGAAGTCATGCTGATAACTCTGTTGATTTTCAAGAGTATATGATCATGCCGATAGGGTTTGAAAATTTTACAGAATCTTTAAGAGCATCAGCTGAAGTGTACCATAACCTCAAAAAGATTTTAAAAGATAAAAATCATAATACGGCTCTCGGTGATGAAGGTGGTTTTGCACCGGATCTTAGCTCAAATGAAGAACCAATTCAAGTTATCATGGAAGCGATTGAAAAAGCTGGATATAAAGCGGGTGAGCAAATTGCTATTGCTTTAGATGTTGCTTCAAGTGAGCTTGTAGTTGATGGTGGATATAGACTAGAGTCTGAAAACAGAACAGTAACTGCTGCAGAGTTAGTAGCTTACTATGAAGATCTTTGTGCAAAATATCCAATCGTATCTATCGAAGATGGTTTAGGTGAAGATGATTGGGATGGTTGGAAAATCCTAACTGAAAAATTAGGTGATAAAGTTCAGCTAGTTGGTGACGATCTATTTGTTACAAATGCAAATATCCTAAATGAGGGTATAACTAAAGGTATCGGTAACTCTATCCTTATCAAACCAAATCAGATAGGATCTGTAAGTGAAACTATGCTTACTGTTCGTTTAGCACAGCGTAATGGATACACATGTGTAATGAGCCACCGTTCTGGTGAGAGTGAAGATGCATTTATTGCAGATTTTGCTGTAGCACTTAACTGTGGTGAGATCAAAACAGGATCAACTGCACGTGGTGAAAGAACTGCTAAATACAACCGTCTTCTAGAGATAGAAAATGAAGTTTTTTATGGTGAGTATTTAGGTTCTACACTTTTTAACTAAGAGTTATTATGCAAAAAGATGAACTTTTTGAAGAGATTGACACCGAGCAAAATATAGTTCAAAAATATTTAGGACTTTCTCTAAAAAAGTTTTTTCTTCTTGCATTTGTTGTTATAACTTTTGGTATTTACTTAGGAATTATTCTCTATGGAACAAACTCCGTAGAGGTACTTCTCAATCTACAAGACTATGAAGGGTCTCTTCAGAATGAAGTTGTTAGACTCAAATCTGAGAATGCTGAATTACAGCGTGAATACTTCGAGCTCAAAGAGATCTCTGCACAATAAGAAGTCTAAATTACAATTGTGATATAATATTTGTAAAAAATAGGTATATTACAATGGTTAAACCGCTTTTTCTCCTTATATTCTGTATCTCTTCATTAGTGGCAAGAGAGAATCCATTTTTTCCAACTGAAGCAGAAGATATACCTTTAACAAGTAATCAAATAGAAAAAGAATTACCACTTAAGCGTGCTAGTATGCAACTTCCTTCTACGGCAAGGACTATTGAAAGTGTTACGGTAAATTATAAAAATTTAGACGGAAGTATAAAACACAAGACAATAGAGTTACAAAATAGTATAGATTGGCATTTACCTATCTTTATTTCCCAAAATTATCAAGTAATGAAAGAAACAGCAGCTCCAAAACCTCAAAAACAAGAGAGTAAAAAAGTTTTTAAAGAGATCGCAAAACTACCGTTTATTACATTTAAAATTTTCAAAAATGAGATTTATTTAGAGACTAAAGATAAGATCTTACGTTCATTTTTACTTGTGAATCCTCATAGAATTGTGTGTGATTTTAAAAGAGAAACAGATATAAGAAGTTATATGAAAAAAGTTAAAGGCGAAGATGTCACACAGATCAAAGTCGGTACTCATAAAGGCTATTATAGAGTTGTGATTGAACTTGATGGAAGTTATAAATACAAAAAAGTATCTAAGGATGGATATATATTTACCCTTTACTAGGAGATTACAATGAAAACTCTTTTTTTAATTGCTTTGCTACTAAGTAATCCTATAATAGCAGATACAATTGCTAAACCTCTAAAAAAA
>JARRNV010000064.1:0-4911 GCA_037384685.1 Sulfurimonas sp. | reverse complement strand
CAAATCCTCCCTTCGGTCTGAGCCTTTCAAAAAGTTCCCCAAAAAACAAACTACTTCCTCTTTTATAGGGGCACAGGGAGAAAAGGAATATATGTTTACAGGCTTAATTCGTGAAATCGCAACTGTTAAAAGCTTTGTAGGAAGTAAACTCTGCGTTCGTGCAAAGCATAAAGCTGGACTTGGTGACTCCATTGCTATTAATGGAGCTTGTTTAACAGTGATCGAGACTTCACACGATGGGTTTTGTGTTGAACTTTCCCCTGAGAGTCAAAAACTTTTAGCTATTGAAAACTATAAAAACGAAGTGCATATAGAACCTGCAATGCAAATGGGTGATCGTTTTGAGGGGCATGTTGTTCAAGGGCATGTTGATACGATCGGTGAAGTTACAGAGGTAAAAAACAATGGCAACTCCTACGATGTTTTTATCAAACTCGATAAAAAGTTTATCTCTTACATTGTTCCAAAAGGATCGATCACGATCGATGGTGTAAGTCTTACGATCAACGAAGTTTTTGATGAGAGTTTTCGACTTACTATCATCCCTCATACTATGAAAGAAACACTCTTTAAAAACTATAAAAAAGGCTCACGCGTAAATATTGAAACAGATATGTTCGCACGTTACATTGCCCATATTTTAAAACATCAAAAAGGATCTGATTCTCTTACATGGAATCAGGTTGACTCGATCGCTTCCCTTTATTGATGAAACAAAAAGTTTTAAAAGAGTTCTTTGGGCATAACAGCTTTCGGGAACTTCAAGAAGATGGAATCGAGGCGATATTAAACGCTCAAGATCTGCTAATGATCCTTCCAACAGGTGGTGGAAAAAGTTTAGTTTATCAGCTCCCGACTATGATGATGGATGGTGTTACTGTTGTTATCTCACCGCTCATTGCACTTATGCAAGATCAAGTAGCCTCACTTCAAGCACAACAAATAACTGCCGCAATGTTATCAAGTGCTCAGAGTTTTGAAGAAGTTGAGAGTGCAATTGCTCAACTTTACCGAAACGAATTAAAATTTTTATACCTCTCACCTGAACGTCTAAACAACCCTGCGACACTTGAACTATTGCATAAAATCAACATAAACTTTTTTGTAATAGATGAAGCGCATTGTATCTCTCAATGGGGGCATGAATTTCGTGATGATTACCGCTCATTAGGACAACTCAAACGTGAATTCCCAAACAAAACTATTGCAGCTTTTACCGCTACCTCAACCGAGCACGTTACAGAGGATATTTTAAGAGAACTACAACTTAAAAATCCACTTGTTTTAAAAGGGAAAATCTTTCGTAAAAACCTTTTTATATCTATGCAAAGACGGATCTCAAACGGTCAAGCCCAACTCAAAAACTTTTTACTAAACCATAAAGATGAAGCCGGAATCATCTATGTTAGTTCGAGAAAAAAAGCAGAAGACTTGAGTTCTCAGCTAAACCTTGCAGGGTATAAAACACTTCCCTACCATGCAGGACTGCCGCAACATATCCGTGAGCAAAACTTCAAACTTTTTGTAAATGATCATATAAACATCATCGTTGCAACGATCGCTTTTGGAATGGGGATCGATAAAGCAGACATCCGTTTTGTAGTACATATGAGTCTGCCGAAATCTTTAGAGAACTATTACCAAGAGATCGGACGTGCTGGACGTGATGGAGAAGATGCAGAGGTACTTTTGCTCTTTAATGCCGGAGATATAGCACAGCATAAACGCTACCTTGATGAGAATGCAGATATGAGCTATAAAGAGCATTTGAGCCGTAAGATAGACACAATCTACAAGTACGCTACAAGTGAGCTCTGTTTTCATCAACAACTAGCCTCCTATTTTGATGACACTTTAGATGAGTGTGGTGATCGATGCGAAAACTGTCTTAGTGATGAAGAGAGTAAAGATATAACCAAAGAGGTGCAAATGCTTCTAATTACCATCTATAAAACAGATCAGACATTTGGAAAAAACTACATCATAGATGTACTTCGAGGATCAAGTGAACAAAAGGTTCTCTCAAACGGTGCAGATAAATTATCTGTTTACTCTATTGGTGCACACTTAAGTAAAAAAGAGTGGTTTGTAATAGTTGAGCGAGTTTTAGAGTTAAATATTCTCACTCTCGGCGAGTTTCAAGCACTCAAGCTTACAAATGAGGCTGTAAAAATTTTAAAATCTCTTGCAACAGTTTCTATAAAAGCTTCAAGACTCAATGTTGTAGAAAAACAAAAAGCGAAAAAACTTCAAGAGGAGTTTGAATATAACACTGAGCTTTTTGAACGCTTACGAGAGAAACGAAAAGAGCTCGCTGAAGAGTTAGCAGTTCCTGCTTACATCATCTTTAGCGACAAAACACTTAAACATTTAGCTTCCGATATGCCGAACTCTAAAGAGGAGATGTTACAGGTAAATGGTGTAGGAAATAAAAAATATGATCAATACGGTGAGGAGTTTTTAGCAGTTATCAATTCCTGAATCGCATAATGGTTTTACATCCGGATTACAACTAATTTTATGTTCCATATCTACCTTTTCAAAACCTTTTAATTCAGTTAAAGATGCCAGCGTTGCATCTCGATAATCTTTGCCGCTGTTAATGTAGATATTAAATCCGTTTTTATAAAGAGCTAAACGAGTTTTTAATGCAGTTGAGTATGTAGTTAGTACACCCTCTTTCTTCATTGATTTTGCAATATCTGCAAAATACTCCTGTGTCCATAAAACTGGATTTGCCGAAGGGCTAAAAGCATCTTGATACACTATGTCAAACTGATTTTCAAATCTTTTGACATACTCTCTAGCATCTCCTAAAAACAACTCTATTGCAAAGTCTTCATCTTCATACCAACCCTGCTCACTTAGATCTTCGATCATATTTGCAAAACATTCAAACTCTTTAGGGTATGTAAAATCTTTTAAAGAGTGTATGAGTTCACTATCGAGTTCAGGGGAGTATATATACAGCTTACTTGTTAAATTATTTTGTTGATAATACCAAAGTGTTGCCAAAGTATTAAACCCCAAACCAAAACAGATATCTAATATATAAATTTCCGCTTTCTCTTTTTGAAGCTTTAGTGCAGGAATGACATGTTTTTGTAAACTCTCTTTAAGTGCTCCGTCTTTTGTAGAGTGATAGTGTTCACCATACTCTTTTGAATAGGCAGTGAAGCTTCCATCTTCACTTAACACTTGCTTGTGGTTTAGATCATCAAACATTATTTT
Source organism: Sulfurimonas sp. (assembly GCA_037384685.1). GTDB lineage: Bacteria > Campylobacterota > Campylobacteria > Campylobacterales > Sulfurimonadaceae > Sulfurimonas. Next base: position 1,680 of record JARRNV010000064.1, on the reverse strand, counting down.
TTATTTATAAATAGTGTGCCCTCTTCACGATCATCGGTGAAAAGAAAATCTCTTGCAGCACTTAGATCAAAACCGCTACACAAGAACATACTACGCCCTTTACCCATAATATATTTTGCTGCTTTTAGCTTTGTTACAATACCACCTGTGGCAAATTCATTATTTGGAGAGTGTGCTTGGTTTAAATCTGCATCTTTAATCTCATTTACCTCTTTTAGAAGTTTTGCATCCGGATTTTTCTTTGGATTGTCGTCATAATATCCTTTAATATCACTCAAAATTATGAGTGTATCTGCATTTGTATAATGTGCTACGTGAGCTGAGAGCTGATCGTTATCACCAAAAAGCTGATCAGGAATTGTAGAGATATCGTTTTCATTTACAATCGGCAGAATTCCGTTTGTTAGTGCACTATCTATAATATCTTGAAAAATCTTTGTATGTACACGTGAATCAAAATCTTCTTCGGTTAAAAGAATTTGAGCTATATCTACACCGTAAATATCAAACTTATTTTTATAACTATGCATAAGGATTGGTTGACCAACCGATGCAAGTACCCTTTTACTCACTGCTTTTTTACGATCTAGTTTTAATGCAGTATAGCCAGATGCGACTGCTCCTGAGCTCACTAGTATAACCTCATACTTTTTTCTTGCTTCTGCAATTAACGATACAAGGTTTAACATTCTCTCTTTTGCAACATCATCTCTGTTTGTTAAAACACTACTACCAACTTTAAATACTATCCGTTTCAAAACAATCCTTTATCAAATTTTTCTTGAATATAACATATCAAGCTTAGTATGAAGTAAAAAACAATATAAACCTATTTTTGAGATTATATTGTAATTTATTTTAGTTATAATGAACAAATCAACTTAACAAGGTTCACTAAAAATGGGTGACTGCCAAATTATAGCATGGTCTGATTTGTATCTTCTTGGTGATGAACAGATAGACTCTGAACATAAAAAGCTTTTTGAACTCGCTGCAGATATTCAAAATAGTGATGAAGATATAACTGTTTTAAAAGGTGCTATTAAAGAGCTTGTAAAATATACCAAGTTTCATTTTGCTAGTGAAGAGCGCTATATGCGCTATATTGACTATGTCGATCTTAGTAGACATATTGAAATACACAAAAAAATAGTTAAAGACCTCCATACCATTATTCACAACCTTCCAAATGAATCACTCACGCAGACACGCAGTAAAATTATAGATTTTATGAATAACGGTCTGGTACACCACATAATGATCGAAGATAAAAAAGTGCAACATTTTCGTAAAAATAGACTTGGTATTCGCAACCTTTTTAAATGGGAAGAAAAATACAAAGTTCATAACGACATGATCGATGATGATCATAAACGTCTATTTGAATTAGCCCTGAATACATTAAATTATAAAACTGCACCAAACAAAAAAGAGTTTGTTCGATCAACAATAATAGAGCTCAACAAATACATGAAAGAGCATTTTGAAAGAGAAGAGGACTATATGCACACTATAGCTTTTCCTCTATACAAAGAGCATAAAGAGTTGCATCAAAAGATTATAGATCAGATCAACTCCCTTATAAAACAACTCCCAAAACTCAGTTTTGAAGAGTTTGAGATCAAAATAGTTTCCTACATAGATATTTGGTTAGTTAACCACATTATCCAAGAGGATCAA
>JARRNV010000063.1:0-5358 GCA_037384685.1 Sulfurimonas sp. | reverse complement strand
TATTGCCGCACTCAGTGAGTGCATAAACTCATAATCTTTTTGGGTTAATCGTCTTTTTTTCTTTTTTGAACTAGACATCTTTTACTCCCCCTCCAAGCTTTTCAAGCACATTGTGCTTTTGATCATCTATAACTACTTTAGATTGATGCATAACAATTACTCTATCAACAAGCCCTAACATTGACATTTTTTGTGTCACAAGTAAAAAACTACGTCCGTTCATCTCTTGTTTTAAGTTAGACATCAATTTTGTTTCTGTAGTACTGTCCATAGAGTTACTAGGCTCATCCATCAACAAGATATTACTTTTATGTACAAGCGCTCTTGCAATTCCGACACTTTGTCTCTGTCCACCGGAGAGTCCCATACCTCTTTCACCGATTGGCATATCATACCCTAATGGATGTGTATGGACAAACTCTGCAGTAGTACTCACTTCAGCAGCATGGATTACATCATGATCACTTGGATAGCGTTCTGAAGATATAATGTTTTCTTTGATCGTACCTCTAAAAAGATGAATATCTTGTGGAACATACGCAATAAAACGTCTTAGGTCTGAAGGATCAATTTGAGCGACATCAATTCCATCAATCAAAATTGTCCCGCTATCTGGTTCGTAAAGTCGTAAAATAAGTTTTGCAATTGTTGACTTACCTGATCCTATACGTCCTATAAACGCTACTTTTTCTCCCGGTTCAATAGTAAAACTTACATCGTTCAATGCAGGTATCTCTGCATCTGGATAGGTAAAAGAAACATTTTGAAACTCTATTTTTCCACGTATCTCCGGGCGCTGTAAATATTTTTTTCCATCTGGACGTTCTGCTTCTTTAGAGATGATTTCATTTAAAGTTTCGTAAGAGGTTCGAGCGTCAGAATAATTTGAAATGAGTGCAGCTGCTTGTCCCATAGGTGCAACGGTTCGTGAACTTAAAATAACTATAGCGATGAGTCCCCCCATAGTTAATTCAAACTCTTTAATTAAATAAACACCTAACACAACTACAAATACTGTATTGAGCTGAATAAGAAGGTTTGTGATATTTGGTATTGAAGAAGAGAGTATACGAGATTTAAGATTTTTTTCTGCTATCTCTCCTGTTGCTTCTTCCCATGCCCATTGCTTCTTACCTGCCATACTCATCGACTTAACAGTTTCAATATTTTGCAAAGTTTCTATCAAAAGTCCGTTTTTCTTTGCGCTAGCTTCATGTGAACTCTCAATACTTTCTTCTAATGGTTTTCTGATCAAAAGCGCATATGCCAGTATCAACGTCATAAACAACATAGGAACAAAAACTAAAACTCCGCCAATGTAATATATAACCATTAAAAATATAACAGCGAAAGGAAGATCAATCACTGCCGTCATAGTTGCAGTTGTAAAGAATGAACGAACAGATTCAAAGTTTTTTAAATTATTTGCAAAAGATCCTACAGAACTTGGATGTTCCGACATTTTTAAATCTAAAACCTTTTCAAAGATAATTGAAGACATAACAATATCACTTTTTTTAGCGGCTAACTCTAAAAAATATGCACGTAGAAATTTCAATGAAAAGTCAATAAGATATACAACGACTATACCAATTGTAAAAACTAAGAGTGTTTCTTCTGCATTGTTTGGAATTACCCTATCATATACATTCATTGTAAAAAGAGGAGTTGCCAAAACAAATAAGTTAATGAGTAGTGATGCCCACAAAACATCTGCATATATTTCTCTTGAAAGACTTAAAGTATCCCAAAACCAATGTTTTTTATATTCGTGCTGAAGAGTTCTTGAATTTTGTGTTTCATAATCAAACTCTTTTTTGAGTAAAAATCCGTATCCTAAATATTCCGCATCTAATATAGATATAGATATCCATTCTTCAACGCCACTTCCTTCCGGAAAAATAACTTTTACACGTTTTCTATCTGAAGAAAAACTCTCAAGTATACATGCATTGTCATTACTCAAAAGCAATATCATTGGTAGGTGTAGTTCCAAGATATCTTTTAATTCCCTTTGTACAATCGTCGACTTTAAACCGACTTTTGCACAAGCACGAGAAAACAAAGACTTTGAACTTGTTCTTGAAAAAAGTGTTGATCCCTCTTCATTTGAATCAATAGGAAGTCCAGCTAAAAGGGCCTCAGGAGTATATGGTTTATGAAATAGTTTTGTATATAAAACTAAAGTATCAAGTAAAGCATCTCTTTTATGAAAATTAGCTTTTCTTTCTTCATTCATTTATATTACGCTCTTTTAACTCTATCTCAATTCTACGGTTTGTTTTTCGACCATCTTTTGTTCTATTGGTTGTAATAGGCTCAAGCTCACCTTTTCCAACCGTTGTAATTCTAGAAGGGTCTACCCCCTCTTTTACAAGTGCTTGCTTTGTAGCTTTTGCTCTAGCTTGAGAAAGTTTCATATTTTTTAAAGCACTTCCTCTACTATCAGTATGTCCTGTAATTGTAACATCATATAGAGGATTTCTTTTTAAAAATGATGAAAATTTCACTATTTTTCCATAAGAGTCTCTTAGTATTTTGTATGAACCAGTCTCAAAATTCAACCCCAGCGTTGCTTTAAATGGACAACCGTTAACATCAACCTCAAAGCCTAGTTTAGTTTTAGGGCATTTGTCTTTATAATCGACAACACCATCCTGATCACTATCTAAAGGGCAACCTTTTGAATCAACTTCTACACCTTCTAAAGTATTCGGACACTGATCTATATAATCCACAACACCATCTTGATCACTATCAAGTGAACAACCATAAATATCTACTTTTGTACCTAACGGAGTATTTGGACATCTATCTTTTGAATCTACAACACCATCTTTGTCTGTATCTTTCTCTTTTGTGGGCTTAATATACATACTGACTAAAACTCTGTTTGAAAGCTCTCTCCCCTCACTAGTTTCATTACTATATGCACTATCTTCTCCGGCACGAAACTCTGTTGTAATCAAATTTGGGTCTATTTTATTATCGATTAATTTATCTTTTATAGCAAGTGTAAATTTTTTGCTTTTTTCAAGACTAGTTTTAGAAGAGGTGTGATCTTCAAACAGGCGATAAATATCTCTTCCGTAAGCATCTGATTCTGCAAGTTTTTCATAATAATTATCGGTAGGCTTTTTATAGTGTCCAATAATCGTCAAAAGATATTCTTCATTCTTTGTTTCTTTGATTTTTTTAACTATCTTGTTATTAAAATAGTTTTGGCTTTTTTCTGTTAAAACCCCATTATCACTAAATACTAATGGTTCAAAACGGATAATCTCTTTAAAATCATTATAAAAAAACTGATTTTTTGTTGCTTGACCTGTTTTAAGAATAGAATCTTGATCAGTATCATAGATCTGTGCTTGAAGAGTCAATGTTGTTACTATTAAAAGTACCAAATGTTTCAAATGCATAATATTATCTCCCCTTTATTCTCTAACGAGTTGAACTTCAACTCTTCGGTTTAAATATTGACCCTCAGGTGTACTGTTATCTGCTATAGGGAACATCTCCCCTTTCCCTTCACAAATTAAGAGTTTGGGATCCACTCCATAAGATACGAGAGCTTTTTTTACACTTAATGCTCTTTGCTTCGAAAGCTTTTTATTATATGCTTTACTTGCTATATTATCAGTATGTCCAATAATGAAAACTTTATAAATAATATGCACTTTATAACTATTTTGCGTATTATTTATAAATTCTGCTAGCTTTTTAATACCTGGTATAGCATTCTCGGGAACAACTGTACTCTTATATGTAAAGTTTATTCTTAAAGTTGTTGATATAGCACATCCACTATTATCAACACTATAACCCAAAGGAGTATTTGGACACTTATCAAAATTATCTGTTATGCTATCGCTATCGCTATCGAGAGCACAACCTCTCTCATCAACTTTTACATCTTTTAATGTGTAAGGGCACTCATCTATTGTATCAAACACACCATCTGCATCTGTATCTTTTTTATACTTCTTACACCCATAAGGCATAATATCGTTGTTCAGTAAAGAGTTGTCGCATAGATCTACATTGTCTTCTATTTTATCATTATCGCTGTCACGTTTAATGGGTAAAATATCTTCTATGTCCCCTTGATTACTCTCTTTGCTTAAACTCACCCTTGATCTATACTCATCAGTATCACCAAGAACGACCGTAGTTAAAAGTCCCATTGCATCAAGAATTCTATATTGTGCAAACAGATAATCATACTCAGCTGTAATTATCTGTTTTCTTGCATTAATAACATCATTTTGAGCAGATAAGAGATCAAGTAATGAACGACGCCCTAAATCATACTCCTCTTTATAAAGATCAAGCGTTGTTTCACTATACTTATTATACCTTTTTAACTCATCTATCTGTTTTTGAATCATCTCATAGGCATTCCACGATAACTCTAAAGACTCTATAATCTCACGCTTTTTCTCTCTTTGTATCTCTATCTCTTGACTAATTTTACTAACATTTTTTTGCACTTCGGCACTATCAGCACCACCTTTGTATAAATTATAATTTAATACTAGTTGTGCTTGAAACCTATCATCCGGTCTGTCAAATGTGTTGTAGTTTTTACTTACATCACTATAGTTTTGCGTTAATTGTAAATCTAGCGTTGGATAGTAACCATTTTTATTTTGTTTCCAAAGCTCCTGAGCCGATTTTATATTATAACGGCTTACTAAAATAGAAGGATTGTTTTTCACTGCGAACATAGCAGCTCTTTCGTAACTTTCAGGCATATTTACATCTAGTTTCGGCCGTTGCATACTACTTATGTCGGGCATTCTCCCTATTGTAAGATCGATTCATTTATTTGTACATTTTCTATAGCTGTTTGTATAAGCTCTTTACTTTTTAGTACTTCAATATAAGCTTGAACCATTTTGAAAGCTGTATCATCCGCTGTTTCGAGGTAATTATATGCAGCAGCCAAAACTCTTGCTTGTTGATAGTCTACTTTATGTGTAGTACTAAAACCGTTAAATAAATTTTGTGTAAATACTAAAGAGCTTTGATAGTTTGTATAATCCACATCTAAAACATCATTTTTAAATATCCCTGCTTTATTATACCCACCACTTACACGTAGATCCAAAGATGGATAATACTCTGATTCAGCTACCTTTATATCTTGTTTAATTGCTCTAAAGTTTTTTAATCTCTCTACAACTATAGGGTTTGTTTGTAAAACATCTTTAATATCATCTTGCAAACTGTTTGCAGATAGATCAAAACACATTAGTCCAATAAACACTACTAATGTCTGCCATTTTCTCAAAACACCTCTCCTTTCAAAAGTTAAATATTGAATGTACAAAAAATATAAGTACTTGAATTGTACCT
>JARRNV010000062.1:0-4993 GCA_037384685.1 Sulfurimonas sp. | reverse complement strand
CTTAAAAGTTCACGAATAAGTTTTCTATTTACCATCGGTAATCCTTTGGTTGGAAGTAATACATTAATTTATACATATATTATTCCATTGAATTCAAAGGAACATTATCTGTATATGTTATAGAAAAATTTATGAAGGATACAAAATGTTAGCAATTCCTTTAGACAATGAATTTGATACAAACATATCAGAGTTATTTGGACAGGCTCCGTACTTTGGAATTCTCAACTTTAATGACGGTGAGTTAAGTGTAGTGAAAAATGAAGTAATGGGTGAGGGTCCTAAAAGTGCAGGTTTCTTACGCTCTTTTGGTGTGAGTGCTACTGTTTACTACCATATGGGTGAGGGTGTTTATAAGTCATTTGCAGAGAACGGTATGGATGTTTTTACAACAGAACATACAAAGATGTCTTTAAATGACATTCATGAAAAGTTCTTAAAAAAACAACTAAGCAAAGTTGATGATACAAACTATAAAGAAAAACTCGATCCGGGTAATGGTGGTGAGTGTACTTGCGGGTGCGAGGGATAGTGCCATGGAGCATGAACTAAAAGATAGATACATCACTTTTAACAATATTGACTGTTATGAAAATGCAGCATATGTTTTAGAAGCTATGGATGAACTTTTTAATCATGCACCGGAGTCATACAATGACTTTTGGAAACGTTTTATGGATACCATCCCTGAGAACTATAAAGAAGAGTTTGTAAAAGGGGACAATAAAGATACTTTGTATCAGGTATGTTCAAACGTTTTTTACATTTTTGATCTTTTTGAAGAGTATGACTTTGAAAAAGGGATCAAAATGATGGACCAATGCGAACTGGAGTGTTGTTAAGATGGAAAAATCTCTTGAATACTATTTAAACTTGGAGTATCCGTTAGAGTGTTTTGCAGGGGAGCATGAAGTTGGTGATGCTTACCTTGCTGAATTTATTGACTTTGACATTAAAGCGGCAAGTGAAGATTATGATGAAGCTATTGAACTAGCACATGAGTATTTAAAAGCACATATAACAAGAGAATATAACGCAGGAAGGGAACTTCCAAATCCTAATGAGGGGAGAAGATTTATGAAACATAGAGAAGCACTAAGTGCATATAAAGCAAAAGATTATGAGACAGCTGTGTCATTGTGGGAAGAGGAGATCAAACACAAAAATGATCAAGCAATGACAAATTTGGGACTAATGTACCTTAAAGGTGAGGGTGTAGGTAAAGATTTTACTAAAGCTCGTGAATACTTTGAGATGGCAAGTGAATACGATAACGATTCTGCAAACTACAACCTTGCACTTATGTACCAAACAAAACTTGGCGTTGAAGAGGATGAAGAAAAAACTATAGATTTTTTTAGACGTGCAGTTGCAAAAAATCATCAAGGTGCAAACTTTAGACTAGGACTTATGTTGTTAAAAGACAGAACAGATCTTGCAAAAGTTAAAGAGGGATTTAACTGTATGTTAAGTGCTGCAAAAACAAACCATCCAATGGCTTTAGCACAGATGGGTGGAGTAGATAAAACACCAAACACTTCATGTCAGCCAAACTTAGCATTTAGAAACTCACCTAAAGAGAAACAAGTAGAACTTGTTATGGATGCGATCGATAGATACATTAGACCAATACTTGTAAAAGATGGCGGGGATATTACGTTAATAGATTACCTAAATGATCCCGATATTGAAGTTCGTTTAGCGTATCAAGGTAATTGTGCGGGATGTTCAATGGCATCTACTACGACATACGAGATCATTATGAATACACTTTCACAAGTGATCGATGAAAACATTAGGGTCTACGTTATATAAAAACATAGAGGTTTACATTCAAAATAATTATAGATATAATTTTCCTAATAGGATATTTTAATTAAGGTCCTATAAAAATGGGGGAAGAATTATGTTTAAGTTATTTAAAAAATTAATTGTAGCAACTTTTTTTATAACGATTTTTGTCAGTTTATTAGAAGCTCAGGATATAGATGTAAAAATCGGTGTTTTAGCTAAACGCGGTACAGATAAAACAATACAACGATGGAAACCTGTTAGCGATTATCTAAATATGAAAATGAAAGGGTACAATATACAGCTTGTACCACTTACTTTTGATAAAATTGATGATGCTATAGCAAATAAAAAAGTTGATTTTATTTTGACAAACTCTAGTGAATATGTAGTACTAGAGATGAAGTATGGTGTAAGCCAAATTGCTACTTTGTACAATCGTGTAAACGATGATGTCATACTTGATAAGTTTGGCGGGGTGATCTTTACCCGTGCTGATCGAAAAGATATAAATACACTCCACGATATAACTAAAAAACAATTTGCTGCAGTAGATAAAACATCATTTGGTGGTTGGCAAATGGCTTGGTTGGAGTTTAAAAAAGCGGGCATTGAACCCCAAAAAGATTTTTCCTCTTTGAGTTTTGTACAAACACATGATGGTGTTGTACATGCAGTTCTCGAAGGTCGTGTAGATGCCGGTACAGTTAGAACTGATACGTTAGAAAAAATGGCAAAAGAGGGTAAGATCGACCTCAAAGATATTAAAATAATTAATGCAAAAAAATATGCAAACTTTCCACTTTTAGTTAGTACACAACTTTATCCGGAATGGCCGATAGCAGTAGTCCCTGGAGCATCTAAAGAGGCTGCAAAAGAATTAACTAGACAGCTTTTTGATATGAACAAAGAGTGTGAGTGTGCATTACAATCCGGAATAGGTGGCTGGAGTGTACCGGGGGATTATAAACTTGTATTAGATACCCTCAAAGAGCTCAATGTACCACCATTTGAAAAAAGAAGTTTTTCTATCAAAGATGTAATAAAAAAATATCGTATCTACATTCTTGTGGTTGCGATGTTTATTATACTGTTTGTTATACGATACATTTATGTCTCAAGAATTAAAAGTATGACAGAGAAGGTCAATGAAGAGATTAAAAAACTCAATGCATCATTAGAAGAAAAGGTTTTACAAAGAACTGAAGAACTTCATAATCTAAATCAAACACTAGAACAAAGAGTAGAAGTAGAAGTAGCGAAAAATAGACAAAAAGATCAAGAGATCCTAGTGCAGTCTAGATATGCTGCTATGGGGGAAATATTGACAATGCTTGCTCATCAATGGCGTCAACCAATTACCGGTATAGGTATGGAGATAAATAATCTGTTAATCGATCTAGAACTAGGTGAAAGTGAAACTGATAAATTGACAAAAAGCCTAGAAAAGATAGCAGAGCAAATAGAAAAACTTTCCCATATTATTAATGATTTTAGCTCAAGATTTCAAAATGATTCTGAAATACAAAATGTTTATCCAGAAGATGTAATGAATGAAGCACTTGATATTATTCATAGTACAGTTGAAGAGCATAATATCACTGTAGAGAAAAGATTCACCAATAAAAGTGAACTTTTTACCGGAGGAAAACAGCTTTTTCAAGTTTATTTGAATATATTAAATAATGCGGCAGAAGTATTGGTAGAGCGGTCAGTTTCAAATGGTAAAATAACAGTATTTATAGATGAAGATGAAGAGTTTGTTAGAACTACTATTTGTGATAATGGTGGTGGTATAGATGAAGAGAATATTGAAAAAGTATTTGAGCCATATTTTAGTACGAAAAAAGAGAAAAATGAAAAAGGGCTTGGTCTATATATATCAAAAACAATAGTAGAACATCATCTAAAAGGTTCTATTCATATAACTACACATGATGATAAAACCTGTTTTGTAATACAAATTAAAAAGAATCCTAACATAGAAATGACGGAATAGCTCTTGCATGAGTGAATATAAACGATTTAAAGGATAGATTGTGAAAATTGCATTTGCCTCAAAAGATGGGTCTACTATTAATGAGCACTTTGGTTGGTGTGAAACATTTTATCTTTACGAGATTGACGAAAACAGTGCAAACTTGATCAAAGAGATCGATTCATCAAAAAAGTATGAAGCTGAGGTAGATAAATTAGAGTATAAGATCGATTGTGTAAGTGAAGCAGATATCATCTATGTAACCCAGATCGGTCCTAAAGCGGCAAATATGGTAAAAATTGCAGGAATTTATCCTATGAAAGCGGCGCGAGAAGATGAAAAGATTGAAGATGTGATCGCCACCTTACAAAAGATGATAGGTGATGATGCACCTTTATGGCTTAAAAGGATACTTCTAAAACCTACAAATTAATTTTTTCTCTTATATTATGTAAGGGAACGATTTATGTATTCACTTTTTTATGAAACAAGCGATAAACATAAAAAAAGATCTGTACTACATCGGTGTAAGCGATCCTGATATTCGTACATTTGATATCATTATGAAAACAGCTAACGGGACAACGTATAATGCGTACCTTTTAAAAACTGATGAGGGTGTGATCATCTTCGATACGGTTAAAGAAGAGTTCCAAGATGAGTTCTTTGAGAAGATCGAATCTGTTTGTTCTTATAATGATATTAAATACATAATTATGCACCATTTAGAACCTGATCATAGTGGTGCTCTTCCTGAACTTACTCGTCGTGCTCCACAAGCCAAAGTGTTTATCTCCCCTATGGCACAACCGATGTTAAAGTCAATTGCAAAAACAGAGAATATGGAGTTTGAAACAGTTTGGACAAATAAAAAAATAACGCTTGGAGATAAAACGATCACATTTTTAAGCACACCGAATCTTCACTGGCCAGAGACGATGAGCTCTTACCTTGAGGAGGATAAAGTACTTTTTAGCGGTGATGTTTTTGGATCACATTATTTCGATCCTCGCTTATTTGATGATCTTGTAGGGGATTTTGATTACGCTTTTAAATACTACTACGATCACATTATGCGTCCATTTCGCAGTGATGTTGTAAAAGCTTTAAAACTGTATGACAAATATGATGTAGAGATGATCTGTAATCTACATGGTCCTATTATGAGAAGTCAACCGCAAAAATATATTGATCTTTATAAAAAATGGAGTACAAAGATTGATC
>JARRNV010000061.1:0-11583 GCA_037384685.1 Sulfurimonas sp. | reverse complement strand
GTGAAAACACTTTATTTTTCTCAATAGTAGCTACATTAAACCCACCCATTACTGCAGGGGTAATATTGTCCGGATGCGGTTCATATACAAGTGCATGATTAAGTATTCTTCGTTTTGAAACTCGAATACTTGCAGCCTCATGCGCTGATGCAATAGCGCTGACAATCACAGCAGATGAACTTCCTAAACCTCTAGACATTGGAATAGAGTTATAAAATGTAAATTTGAAATTTTGTTTTTTACTTGTAAGTCTTGAGTAGTGTTCATTAAAAATACTAACAAAAAGGTTATTCCCTTTTAAGCGTGCATTATTTTCACCCTCACCTTTAATACTTACACTAAAGAACTTTGATGGATGAAATTCAACTTTATTTCTTAAATCAACTGCTAAACCTAATGAATCAAATCCAGGTCCTAAATTTGCAGACGTAGCCGGTACACTTATTATCACTAATACTTTCCTATTAAACAGCTGCTATTTTATATAATGGTGCTGCTTCCTCATTAAAATCTGTATACTCCAGTAGATCGGGGAGTTTAAAACTCGCCACCGGTACTGTTTCTAACTTTTTTGTTTCTATCTCGTCATGCATTTTAACAAAAAACAGCTTTCCTATCGCTTTTATAGGTTGATTATTATTAAAATAGAACGCATCCCGCGCATATAGGGGAATATTTTTCAGCACACTTAACGATTTTAAAAATACATATGCCACTTTTATTGCCATAAAACTCCCCGGACCATTCACATAAAATAGTGCTTTGATCTCATATTTTTGCAAAATATCTTGAAAAATTAGCGGTAAAACATCAGAACTTTTTTGATCTGAATTTATTGTTTCAATGAGTCGCTTCTCTTCATATATCCCTATTTGAATAGGTGAAGTTAAAGTGATACAAACAACATCAACACTTTTACGCATACGCTTTTTCTAGCTCTTTTAGCTCTTCACCAACAAGCTCAATAACTTCATAGTTTTCAGGATCTTTAAGAAGTTCAAGCGTTAATTTATGATTAAGATCATGACTTCCTGCAAACGCTTCATAGTTCCCAATAAAATTCATCCCTATAAGACTCATATCACCAATAGCATCTAAGATTTTATGACGAACAAACTCATCATCAAAACGTAATCCTTCAGGGTTTAAGATTTTTTTATCATCTAATACTACGGCATTTTCTAGACTTCCACCCAAAGCTAGACCTTTTGAACGAAGATATTGCACCTCATGTAAAAAACCGAAAGTTCTAGCCCTAGAGATCTCCTCTTTATACCCTTGTTTTGTAAAGTGAAGTACATACGCTTGTTCTTGAATTACAGGATGCGGAAACTTGATCGTAAAATCATAACTGAGATCTTTTGCAGGAGAAAGTTTTACATACTTATCCCCCTCTTTTACTTCGATCTCTTTTTTAATTCGCATAATACGCTTTGGTTTTTCGAGTTCAACAACTTCTGCCTCGTCTAAAAGCATACAATAACTAGCACTGCTTCCATCCATTACAGGTACTTCATCGGCATCTACAATAACACGTAAATTATCAATTCCATATGCATATACAGCTGAAAGAAGATGTTCAATCGTTGAGATCACATACCCGTCTTTGCCAATTACGGTAGCCATTTTTGTATCTACAACATTTTCCGGAATAAGCGGGATAGAAACATCTACATCACTTCTATAAAATACGATACCGCTTTCCGCTTCAAGGGACATAAAACACCTTTTATCTTTGATCGATTATTTTTTTAGATTCTTTAATTATATCACTAATATTGAGTTTTATCCATTGTGAATCCATCCATTCTTGTGGACGTACCTCAATTCCTTGCACTAAAACACCAAAATGCAAATGGTCACCCATAGCGTATCCTGTTTTACCCGTGTTTGCTATCTTTGAATTTGCCGGTACATGTTCACCGGTCGTTACATCTATACTCGAACAGTGCCCATATAGTGTATAAAGTCCAAGACCATGAGAAATAATAGGCATATTTCCATATAACCCGTTGTAGTCTGTAAAAACCACTTCTCCGCCGTTTTGTGTCATGATTGGTGCCATTGCATAACTTGCAAGATCTATCCCTAAATGGTACGCTTCACTTACAAACTGACGATCATAATAATATTTTCTATGATCACCGAAATGTGCTACAACCTGTCCATTTTTTAACGGATATATTTTTTTCATTTTAAAATCACTAATCATATCGCTTGATACTTTTGAAGTTATTTCATGAATCAGCTTTTCATTTTTCGCACGTACATCTTCATTAATAATTTTAAACTGCTCTAATGAACCATCAACACCCTGTGTCTCTTCAAACTCTTCTGCTAAATCGTAAATCTTTCCTTTTAAAAATTTATCTGAAAGATTGATTTTTGAAAGCTTATATGTTTTATCTTTTAAATAAAGAGGAACATAAGATTTTGTAGTATTACCTGCACTATCTTTTGCAATCACCGTTGCTTTAAAACCTTTATCTACAACAGGCCATGCAATTAATGCTATATAGTAACCCTCTTTATAAAAAGGTTGTGCTTTAAACTTTTTATTATGATTTCCCAAAATGTAAAACTCTTCAAGGTTTTCATCATTAACACTAAAGATAACAAGTGCAGAACCACCGCGAGAAATTTTATATGAATTATTAATTATATTTACACTTGGTCTTTTTTTATCGATTATGAGTGCAAATTTTTTCTGTATGTCATTTCCTTTGAAAAAATTCCATTTACTTGCATCAACCGCTTCAATTATAATCTCTATTTTTTTATCTTTTAAAGCATATACACCTTTAGGCGGTTCGATTTCTAACTCTAAAGAACCAACAGGTGTAATTAAACGCTCATATTGTAACTCTTTTAAACCTTTTGAAGTTTTCATAGATATTTTATACGCTTTAATTCCACTTTCATCACTCATTTTTAAATGTAGAGGCTCTTTAAAATTCCAAAATCCATTTGTATCAAGTGTTACTTGTGGAGCTACTCTTTCAAAAGTAGATGAAAAATATATATACAAACCTCCACCAACTAGTGCTAACATTAAAAACAGTGTTATAAACGATGAATTATTTTTTCTTCTCAATTTTCTACCTTTATCTCTTTTAAAATTTTTCTTTCTTGTTGTTCAACCAATACAACTTTATTTACATGAGCAATCTCTAATAGTTCTTGCGCAATTAACAAAGCATCTTCTAAATCAGTACCACTTTGCTTTAGGATCTGTTGATCTACATAAACTTCAGCTAACGTTGCTTCCTCTTTTAAAATAAAATTAGAAAACATTTGTGCTTTAAGCCTATAAAGTGCTAAACTTTTACTCTCTCGAAGTGCTTGATAACATACTTTACAATCTGCTCCAAGTAAAATAAGTTCACTCATAGCAGCAAGTGCTTTATCGTTACATAAAACATTTTGCACCTCATCTTCTATTAAAAATGAACTATATAAGGAGGTGGCCATTTTTGTATTTATTTTTATAGATCGATCATAAAACGCTTCAAAAAGATCCAAAGTATCTAAAGTGACTTTAATTTCAAGATCACTAGAGCTTGGAATCTCTTTTCGTACTTTATCAAACCATGGTAAAAAAGCAAACTTTTTATCGATATTTTCATTCATTACCAATGAAACTTTTTTATGCAGTGACAGAACATACGAATAAAGTGCATTAGCCAATGAAAATGTTTCATTATCGGCTATTAAAACAATATGTTTGCTTTCATTTATTTGATTTAATTCAACCACAGTATTTCGCTACTTTTTAGATAAAATTATATACTATTTTTTATTCACTTTATAAACATAAGCAAGAACTTCTGCAACTGCTGCAAAAAGAGATTCAGGAATTGGTCTGTCAATATCAACTTCAATATAGAGTGAACGTGCCAGTGGTGGATTTTGAACAATGTGCACATCATTTTCACGGGCAATTTTTTTAATCTGTTGTGCAATGTTATCTACCCCTTTTGCAACAACTACAGGAGCATTGAATTTGTCTTGTTCATATTTAATAGCGACTGCATAATGGGTTGGGTTGGTGATCACCACATCTGCTTCAGGTACCTCTGCCATCATTCTTCTACGTGCTGTTTCCATCTGAATTTGTCTAATTTTTGACTTAACAAGAGGATCCCCTTCCATGTTTTTCATCTCATCTTTAACCTCTTGTTTAGACATTTTAAGACCATCAAAATACTGTTTTCTTACTATAATAATATCTATAATTGCAAAGATAAAAATAATTAAAAGCATCACCAAAGAGATAATTATCATTTTATCTCTCAACCATGCAAGCTGTTCCTCTAGCCCAAAAAGTGCAACGGTTGGAAGCTCTAAAATAAAGTAAAAGAAAAATACAAAACCAACACCTAAAGTTGTAAAGGACTTTAATGTTACTTTTATACCTTCAATAAGTTTTTTCAATGAAAAAAGGTTTTTAGTCCCCTTGATCGGATCTATTTTTTTAATGTCAGGCACAATTGCTTTAGTTGTAAATAAAAAACCAAACTGTGCAAATGCTGCAATAATACCGGCTATCGCTACAGCTATAGCTAAAGGCATGATCATTAGTAAAATTTCTCTGATTGATACAATTATAATATCCATCACAAAAAGTTTATCCACAGGTGTTCCGACCAAAGAAAAATAGTATTGGAAAAGAAGAATCATATGTTTTGATATAAATGGGAAAAGCATTAATGTAGCTAAGATCGCTACAAAAAGTGTCATTACGCCCGAGGCATCTTGAGATTTCGGAACATTCCCTTCTTTACGGGCATCCTCTATCTTCTTGGCGGTGGGTTCTTCGGTTTTTTCTTGATCATCAGCCATTTATACTCTCCTGAACCCACAAAGCTTTTGTTTAAAAAGCTTTCTTTAGTGGCATAGTGCCTAACGTAGAAAAAGGGACTTGTTCCTTTTTCGTCAAAATTGGAAGAGCTTCGGTCTTTTCCTGATCATCAGCCATCTAAACCCACCTCTTATATAGTTTAAGAAATTTTCATAGAAAGATCTATCCAGTTTGCTTGATGAATAAGTGAACCGGAACTAATTGCATCAACTCCTGTTTTTGCATAACTCTCAATAGTCTCTAACGAAATATTTCCACTTGCTTCAAGTAAGATATGTGGATGATTTTCATTTCGATATGCAACAACTTTATTTACTTCTTCGGGAGTCATATTGTCACACATAACAATATCTGCACCTGCTTTAAAAGCATCTTTTGCAATCTCTAATGTTTCAGCTTCAACCTCAATCTTAGCTGTAAAAGGAATAACTTCTCTCGCTTTAGCAATATATTCACTCAAATTTTCAATCGTTTTTAAATGAGTATCTTTGATCATCAAAGAATCATCAAGACCCATTCTATGATTTGTAGCCCCACCGCAACGTGTAGCATACTTTTCAAAAACACGTAACATTGGTCTAGTTTTTCTAGTATCTAGCAGTTTAACACCATACGGTGCTATGATATCTACATATTGTCGAGTTAAAGTTGCAATGGAACTCGCATGAAGTGCAAGGTCTAAAAGTGTTCGTTCAGTTCTTAAAACATCATGAGATGAACCGTTAATGATTGCTATTACATCACCTGTAAGAAATCTCTCACCGTCTTTTTTCCCCCAGATAATTTCTAAGTTCTCTTCTTTGGCTAAAACATCTATATATTTTACTCCGGCAAAAACACCGTCACATTTAGCAATAATATCTGCTTTTGTAGGTACGCTTTCTTCTACTAATGCATACAGATCACCACGTCCAACATCTTCAGCAAGTGTTGCTTTTACAAACTCTTTTATCATAATGCCAACATTCTCTCTAGTGCAATTTTAGCCCATTTTTGTGTTGATTGATCAACATCTATTTCATTGATTGGCTCACCATCTTCGATAGACTTCAAAGTTAAATATACATCTTCTAAAGTTGTCTCATTCATCGTAGGACACTCAGGTTTTGTTGAACTTAGAACGTATGTATTGTTTGGGCGTAAACGATTCACCATATTAAATTCAGTACCCACGGCAACTTTTTGATCAGCCGGAAGTTCAGTAATATATTTAATAAGCTGTGATGTTGAACCTACAAAATCACTCGCTTCACAAATAGCCGGATCACATTCAGGGTGTGTTGCAATTTTAATCCCAGGATATTTTTTTCTAAAAAACTCTATATCTTCAAGCGTGAAAAGTTGGTGTACCGAACAAAAACCATCATAACAGATAATATCTGCCTCTTTTGGATCACCACCTTGACCAATTACCATAGACTTAAGCCCCATCTGGTTAGCAATATTTTGTCCTAAACAACGATCAGGAACAAATAAAATCTTTTTACCCTCTTTAAGTGCAGTTGTAATTATCTTTTTAGCGTTTGAGCTTGTACAAACCATACCACCCATTTCACCAACTTTTGCTTTTACATCTGCATTAGAATTAATATATGTAATCGGTAAAATATTTTCGCTCTTAATTCCATTATCATTTAAAAACTTTACAGACTCATCATAGTAAAGAGAATCAATCATTTTTGCCATTGCACAACATGCAATTTTTGGCATAACAACACGCTTGTGCGGGCTTAAAACTTTTACACTTTGTCCCATAAATCCAACACCGCAAAAAAGAACAAATTCCGCATCATCTGCTTGTGTTCGCATTGCAAGTTCTAAAGAATCTCCAGTCTTTCTTTTTAATATAAATATTCAATTTTACATTGCAGCTTTTTTAATCGGAGGAAATCCGTTTGGTTTACTTTTAGCAAAAACATTTGCAGGGGTTGACATTAAATCTTCAGGCAGCAAAAGTATTGGGGCAACTAATGTTCTTAGAGTTGTAAAAGAGACAAATCCCTCTTTAGCAAAAAAACTTGGAGCTGCAACACTTATACTTGATGCTTTAAAAGGAGTTGTTGTTTTAACAGCCGGTTACTTTGCAGGTGTAAGCGAAGCAACACTCTGGGCAATTGCAGTGCTTTCTGTTGTCGGTCATTGTTTCTCGCCATACTTAAACTTTGAAGGTGGCAAAGGGATCGCAACTGGAATGGGAGTTATGATGTTTATGCTTCCAATTGAAACAGCTATTGCAATTGTAATTTGGATCATTATGGCAAAAACTGTTCGTATCTCGTCAGTCTCTTCACTCACAGGTGTTTTAGCAATGCTCATTAGCAGTTTTTATATACACCCTGATATTGCACACACTCCTGTAGTCCTCATAGTATTTATCTTATTTTATAAACATATCCCAAATATAATTCGCCTGATCCAAGGTGAAGAAAAAAGAGTGATCTAACTTTGAAAATATATATTGAAGATCTCAAGTTTCAATGTATCATTGGAATCTTAGAGTTTGAAAGAGAAACTCCTCAAGATGTTATTGTTAATCTTGAATTAGAGTATCTTTATGATAAAGAGTTTATAAACTATGCAGATATCGCTCAAATGATCAAATCGTTAATGATAGAACATAAATTTTTATTATTAGAAGATGCAATTTTAAAGCTTTCTAAAAAATTAAAAGAAAAATTTCAACAAATCAACACCCTAAAACTGAAAATCACAAAACCCTCTATACTTATTATTAAAAATAATTGAAAAAAACTTTAAAGTTACCTAAAATTATGCTATCATTCCGCACATATATTTTAAGAGATAGGAAAAAATTAATGCGTATTCTTATTATAGAAGATGAAGTAACATTAAATAAGATGCTTGCTGAGGGACTAAAAGAGTTTGGTTACCAAAGTGATGTTGTAGAGACTTTGAAAGATGGTGAGTACTATTTAGACATCCGTAACTACGATTTAGTTCTTATGGACTGGATGTTACCGGATGGTAATTCTGTAGACATCATTGGTGACATCAAAGCAAATACACCAAAAACAGTTGTAGTAGTTTTATCTGCTAGAGATGACAACGAGAGTGAAATCGAAGCTTTACGTGCGGGTGCAGATGACTATATTAGAAAACCTTTTGACTTTGAAGTTCTTATTGCTCGCCTAGAAGCTAGACTTCGTTTCGGTGGAAGCAATATTATTGAGATCGAAGATCTTACAATTAATCCTGAAGAGGAAAAAATCACTTACAAAGAGACTGAGATTGAACTAAAAGGGAAACCTTTTGAAGTTCTTACTCACTTAGCTCGTCACCGTGATCAAATTGTTTCAAAAGAGCAACTTTTAGATGCTATCTGGGAAGAACCGGAACTTGTAACTCCAAATGTTATTGAAGTTGCAATTAACCAAATTCGCCAAAAAATGGATAAACCTTTAAGTATCACAACAATTGAGACTGTTCGCCGTCGCGGATACCGTTTCTGTTTTCCAAAAGAAGTAAGTTAAATAATGCTATAATCTCCTAAAAAATTGGGAGATTATACACAATGTCACACCAACAAAGTATAAGAAAGAACTTCTTATTTCAACTTATTCACTATGCACAAAATATCTCAAATTATAAAGCAGTATATGATTTTGGAGAATTGCCCGATAACTTTCTATCGTTAAATATTGAAGTGATCTCTTTAGTATCTGAAACAGAACATATAGATGTTTATGAAAAAACATCAGAAAATAAAACATACCTAACACTCATTTATCCATTTGATTCAAAAAACAACGTTTATTTAAAACTTGTAAAAGATATATCTCCTACAAAAAGTGTTTTAAAGAAAATATTGAGATATATTTTTATTATTAATATAGTTGGCTTCTTGCTTGTTCTTTTATATGCTATTACACTTTCAAAAATGCTTGTAACCCCTATTAAGCAGCTGAGTCAAGACTTAGCAAACATGAATGAGCATTTAATGCGTCCTATTCAAATGGATGAGATTCCCCAAGAGTTTGCACCACTAGCTAGAACTATCAATCATCTCATTGCCAGAATACAAAACTTTGTAAAATATCAAAAAGAACTCTTTATAGGTACTGCTCACGAACTTAAAACTCCACTCGCAGTCATTAAGCTGAAAAATCAGGTAACGCTTATTAAGAAACGCTCTGCTGAAGAGTATATAGAGGCTATTAAAACAACAAATAAAACAGTTGATGAGATGAACATTATCGTCTCAAACATATTAAATATAGGGCGTCAAGAAGGTGCTCAGCTTGATAAACCGCAACAAGTAGATGTTATCAATGTACTCAAGCAAAAAGCAAATGATTTTAATCTCTTAGCGGAAAATGAGGGAAAAAAACTTGAAATAAACTTCAAGCCAGATGTTTTTATGGCAACAATTCAAGTAGGACTTTTAAATCAGATAATCCAAAACTTTTTACAAAATGCACTTAAATTTACGCCTCAAGATAAAAAAGTAATATTACAAAGTTCCCAAGATGATTTCGGTCTTTTAATCGAAGTGATCGATGAAGGATGTGGAATTGATGAAAGTGTCGATCTTTTTGCTCCATTTCATGCATAATTCCTAAAAAATAATTAGAGTTTTTCTACTTTCAAATTTAATAAAGGTTTATTTTGTTATAAATCGAACACATAAAAGAAACTAATACACTATAAGGCTTTTAAATATGGCTCTATTAATTGATGATGAATGTATAGCATGTGATGCTTGTCGTGAAGAGTGTCCGACTATTGCTATTGAAGAGGGTGATCCTATATATTTTATAGACCCGGACAGATGTACTGAATGTGTTGGTGTATATGATGAGCCTGCGTGTATCTCTGTATGCCCGGTTGATTGTATTATACCTGACAAAGACAATGTAGAAACGATTGCAGAACTACAATTTAAATATAAAAATTTAGACCTAGAAGAGTAGCAAAGTTTGGCAAAGCGTGTTTCCGTAATAGATATCGGTTCTAACTCGGTTAGAATGGTTATCTATGAAAAAACTTCCCGTTTTGCATTCCACTTGCTTCATGAAGAAAAATCAAAAGTCAGAATTTCAGAAAATGCTTATCAATACGATGGAGTATTACAAACTACTCCAATGCAAAGAACTTTTGACGCGCTTGAAAATTTTTTAACTATCTCAAACTCATTTAAGGTAAAAAAAGTTTTATGTGTAGCCACTTCTGCACTTCGCGATGCCCCCAATAAGCAAGAATTTATTCAGCGAGTAAGAGATAAACTAAAACTAAATATTAAAGTGATCTCAGGCGAAAAAGAAGCTTACTTCGGTGCTATAGCTTGTGCCAACCTTCTTCCAAAACAATCAAATGCGATGAGTATAGATATTGGTGGTGGTTCTACAGAGATCACTTTTATAGATGGAAACCATGTATCACATACACAATCTAAGAACTAGACAAAATTCCACCTAAAGAGGTCTCAACACTTATAGGAATTGGTGGAACTTTTAGAGCTATATCATCTGCTATTCAAAAGTCTCAGTGCTATCCGTTAAAAAAACTACACGCTTTTGAAACTACACAAGAAGTTTTTACCAACTATCTAAACAATATTTTAGATGCGGAGGAACAAGCTTTATCTGATCTTTATGTTGACAAAAACAGATTTGATATTATAAAACCCGGTGCACTCATTCTACAAATGATAATCTCAAAGTTTTCCATCGACAACTTAATAACAAGTGGTGTAGGTGTAAGAGAAGGTGTTTATTTAGCTGACCTTTTAAGAGGTTCAAAAGATCAATTCCCTCAAAACTATAATACCTCTGTCCGTTATATTTTAGATACAAATCTAAATGATAAACAGTTTTCTAATAATTTAGCAAACTTAACAAAACAACTATTTGATTTGACAAAAGATTATTTTACTTTAGATGAATCTTTGAAAAAGCAACTTAGTATTGCAGCAAAACTTTACCCCAGTGGGAGCAATATTCATTTCTACTCACAAAATAAGCACAGCTACTACATTGCTCAAACAGCTTTAGAATATGGTTTTACACATCAAGATATAACTCTCATCTCTACACTTATGAAATATGCAAAAAACAAACTACCTGCAAGATCTCATCTTGAAAAGTATCAAAAACTTTTACCTGCAGAAAAAATAGTAAACTCTTTAAGCTTCATTTTGTCATTAAGTATAATACTACTCAGTCATAGACCAAGAAATATAAACTTTGAACTTTCATTTGACAATGGAGTTCTAGAAGTTAATAGTAAACAAAATCTTTACCTTGCAAAAGATAGTGTAGAAAAACTACAATGTCTCAAAGAGTTTAAAGTTATTTTTAACTCTTAAAATCTTTGTCCCATTGTAAATTCAAAAGCTTGTGTTTTATCATCTTTCTGTGGATTAATTGCTTTTGCAAACATTAACTGAATTGGTCCAACCGGACTAAACCATTCAATCCCTGCACCATATCCGGCACGAGCTATATTATTTTCCACTAATGTTGTTTCCGAAATAGTATCAGCTATAAAACCCCAATCAATATAGGTTACTAAACGCATTTTTGCTTTTGGAACAAGTGGAAAACTCACTTCTAAAGAGTTTGAAAATGTTTGTGTCCCACCTATTCTTCTAACTGTTTTTCCATTATATGTATCAGTCCCTGTTGAATCCTCTATCATTGGTGAAAGTGAATAAGATTCATACCCTCTTACACTACCTATACCACCCATATAAAATTTTTCTG
>JARRNV010000060.1:0-9433 GCA_037384685.1 Sulfurimonas sp. | reverse complement strand
CCGAGGTTTATCAAAGAAAACTCAATGAAGATAAATTTAAAAATCTTCTTGACTTAGCATCTGACGGTATACATATTTTAGACCTAAATGGTAATGTAGTAGAATGTAGTCAATCTTTTGCAAAGATGCTTGGTTACAGTTATGAAGAGGCTTTAAAATTAAATGCAAATCAATGGGATGCCAACATACACAAAGACAAATTAGTCAATGGGATTCAATACCTTATAAAGCATCCAAGAAAATTCAACACAAAACATTTAACAAAAAATGGTTCCATACTTGATATTCAAATAAATGCAAAAGGGATTGAGTTAAATGGACAAACATATCTTTATGCATCATCTAGAGATATTACAGAAGAGTTACGATTTGAGCAACAACTTGAATTTTCATCTAAACATGACCCATTGACACAGCTTCCAAATAGATTTTTATTTAATGAACTTGTGCAAAATATTATGTATAGAAGCAGACGTTATAACAAACAAATGGCAATTTTATTAATTGATCTAGATAGCTTTAAAGATATAAACGATACATACGGACGTGAAACTGGAGATAAAGTTCTTCTTGAAATGAGTGAGAGAATATTAAATGTAATTCGAGATGAAGATATTCTAGCAAGAATTGGAGGTGATGAGTTTGTCTTGTGTGTATCAGAATTAAAGAGTAATGACGAAATCATACTCTTATTACACAGATTGCTAGATACAATAAACTTACCAATGAAACACAAAGTAAATAATCTATCTGTTGACTTGTCTCTCTCAGCTAGCATAGGGATTACCTTTTATCCTCAAATCATGGATATTGGTTCTGAGTCTTTAATTCGACAAGCTGATCAAGCAATGTTTAGAGCAAAAAATGGTGGAAAAAATCAATACAGTTTTTTTGATATAGATGAAAACAAATCACTTCAAAATCATTTAGAAAATATTAATGAAATTTCAAATGCACTTGCAAATGATGAATTTGAACTCTATTATCAGCCAAAAGTAAATATGTCTGAAAATAAAGTTATTGGTTTTGAAGCACTGATCAGCTGGAACCATCCATCAAAAGGTTTGTTATACCCTGATAGTTTTTTACCATACCTGCACAATGAAGAGAACTTAATGAAAAATATAACTTCATGGGTTTTGGAAAGTGTTTATAAACAAATAGAAAAATGGAATAATGAAAAGAGAATATATACTGTTGGTGTAAACATAAGTGCTTATGATTTTAAAGATGAAACATTTATAGATAAACTAAAAATGCTCGACAGTAAGTATGAAAATGTTCAACCAGAGCAAATTGAGCTTGAACTTTTAGAGACTAATGCTTTAGAAGACATAAACATAGTAAATAAGATGATAAAAACTTGTCAAGAGATCGGTTACAAAGTTGCATTGGATGATTTTGGTACAGGTTTTTCATCTCTAAGTTATCTTAAAAACTTGAATGTTGATACACTCAAAATAGACAAAAGCTTTGTTCTAGATATGCTGCATGATGCATCTAGCTTTACTATTTTAGAAGCTGCGATAGGTCTAGCAAATGCGTTTAAAAGTGAAATAGTAGCCGAAGGTGTAGAGAAAATTGAACATGGAGTTATGCTTTTACAACTAGGGTGCAATATAGCACAAGGGTATGTTATAGCCAAACCAATGCCTCTTAAAGAAATTGACAATTGGATAGCTGGATTTAAAGGTTTTGAGGAGTGGAGTAAAGTCAAACTGCTAGAACGTCAAAAACATGACATTATGCTTGCATCTGTTGAACATAACCAATGGATAATGATGTTAAAAAACTATATTGATGATCCAGATAATAACTATATTCCTGAGCTCAACCCACAAAAATGCAGATTTGGGATGTGGTTAAACAGCCAATCTGATCAGCAAATAAAAAACCTACCTGAATTTAAACAGATCGTAGAAGAGCACAATAAACTTCATGAATTGGTAAAATCTATTTTAATAGAAATGGATGATGACATAAAACAAAGCATATATGAAGAAATAGAGTCAATGCATTTGTTAAATAGTAAAAATCTTCAATATATAATGAATTTAAAAATTTAAAAAGAAGTGGCTCCGGATACTGGATTCGAACCAGTGGCCAAGTGATTAACAGTCACCTACTCTACCGCTGAGCTAATCCGGAATGTGTTTGAAGTTCTAAGAAAATGGTGTCAAGAGAGAGACTTGAACTCTCGACCTCCGGCTTATGAGACCAGCGCTCTAACCAGCTGAGCTACCTTGACATTCTCTTAAGAGGCTGGAATTATATACAAGCTCATCTTAGAGTTTTATAAAAGTAAAGCTTTTTTCTCCATCCTTTAAAAGATTACTTCATAGAAATAAATTATATATACAAAATAAACTAAATAAACTTTAGTCAAAGTGACTAAGAGTATATTGACAATGTTACAATTTTTGTGTAATATTTTAGCCTTATTAAATATTATAACAATCTGAGGAGGATATATGAATTTTAAACCACTAGGTGAGAGAATACTTGTTAAAAGTGTTGAAGAGTCAAACACAACTGCAAGCGGTATTATTATCCCAGACAACGCTAAGGAAAAACCTAACCGTGCTGAAGTAATTGCAGTAGGTTCTGAGGTTAAAGATGTTAACGTTAATGATGTTGTTGTGTATGGAAAGTATTCAGGTACTGCTCTAGCTCTAGATGGGCAAGACTACATCGTACTAGAACTCGCTGATGTTCTAGGTGTAATTTCATAATTTTTAAAACTATACTATATAAATATAAGGAGAGAAAATGTCAAAAGAGATAATTTTTTCAGATAATGCAAGAAATGCTTTAGCTCGTGGAGTTGAAAAACTAACAGATGCTGTAAAAGTTACTATGGGTCCACGTGGACGTAATGTACTTATCCAAAAATCTTACGGAAGTCCGGTGATCACAAAAGATGGTGTATCGGTAGCTCGTGAAGTTGAACTAGCTGATAAACTAGAAGATATGGGTGCACAACTTGTAAAAGAGGTAGCAAGTAACACTGCTGATGAAGCGGGTGACGGTACTACTACTGCTACAGTTTTAGCAAACTCTATTTTTAAAGAGGGTCTTAGAAATGTAACTGCCGGAGCAAATCCTGTTGAGATCAAACGCGGTATGGACAAAGCATGTGAAGCGATTTTAGAAAAATTAAAAGAGAACTCAAAAACTATTAAAGACAAAAGTGAGATCGCTCAAGTAGCAACAATTTCAGCTAACTCTGACAAAGAGATCGGAGATATGATTGCAGAAGCTATGGAAAAAGTTGGTCAAGACGGTGTTATCACTGTTGAAGAGGCTAAGGGGATCGTAGATGAGTTAGATGTTGTTGAAGGTATGCAGTTTGACAGAGGTTATTTATCGCCTTATTTCATTACAAATACTGAGAAAATGACAGCTGAGATCGAAAACCCTTGGATCTTACTCGTTGACTCTAAGATCACATCACTTAAAGACCTTCTTCCTGTTTTAGAACAAGTTCAAAAAACAAACCGTCCTTTACTTATCGTCGCTGAAGATGTAGAAGGTGAAGCGCTTTCAACTCTAGTTGTAAACAAACTTCGCGGTGTATTAAACATCTCTGCGGTTAAAGCGCCAGGTTTTGGTGACAGAAGAAAAGCAATGCTTCAAGATATTGCAATCCTTACAGCGGGTACTGTTATTTCAGAAGAAACTGGGCATACGCTTGAGGGTACAGATATAAATATGCTTGGTCAAGCAGCTCGTGTAGTGATCGACAAAGACAACACTGTGATCGTAGACGGTGCAGGTACTCAAGAAGCTGTACAAGCTAGAATTACAGAGATCAGAACGCTAATATCGAACACTACAAGTGAGTACGATAAAGAGAAACTTCAAGAACGTCTTGCAAAACTTGCAGGTGGTGTGGCTGTTATAAAAGTCGGTGCTGCAACTGAGACTGAAATGAAAGAGAAAAAAGACAGAGTTGATGATGCACTTTCAGCTACAAAAGCTGCTGTTGAAGAGGGAATTGTGATCGGTGGTGGAGCTGCATTAGTTCGTGCTGCTGCAAAAGTTGCTCTAGAACTTGAAGGTGATCAAAAAATCGGTGCAGAGATCATTCTTAGAGCTATAAAAGCTCCTGTAAAACAGATCGCTTTAAATGCAGGATATGATGCCGGTGTTGTAGTAAATACGATCGAGAATGCAGACAATGAGAACTTAGGCTTTAATGCTGCGACTGGCGAATATGTAGATATGTTTGAAGCCGGAATCATCGATCCGTTAAAAGTTGAGCGTGTAGCCCTTACAAATGCAACTTCTGCTGCATCATTACTTCTTACAACAGAAGCAGCAATCTTTGAGATTCCAAAAGAGGAGAGTGCTACAAACTAATTTTCTATAATTAAATAAAATTTTGAAAAGGTTTATTTTGAGTGTAATAAATATTTTAAAACAGAGAAAATCTGTCAGAGCTTTTTTGGATAAAGATGTTGAAAAAGAGAAAATAATAACTATATTAGAGTCAGCAAAAATGGCACCCTCAGGTGTAAATATACAACCATTTGAAGTTTGTGTAGTAAGTGGTCAGAAAAAAATAGAGATTGAAAACAGTATGTTAAACGCATTTGATAAAAATGAAAAAGAGCAAATGGACTATCAATACTACCCTTTAGAGTGGAAAGAACCTTATAAAAGTAGACGTAAGGATATGGGTCTTCTTATGTATCAGACAATTGGTATAAAAAGAGAGGACAAAGAGAAACAAATCCGACAATGGAGAGAAAACTACAGAGCATTTGGAGCTCCTGTTGTACTTTATTTTTTTATTGATTCTGTATTAGAAAAAGGGTCATATTTAGACTATGGTATGTTTTTACAATCAGTTATGTTAGTAGCAACTGAATTAGGACTGGGAAGTTGTCCTATGGCTTCATTAGCAGAGTTTCCATCTATTGTGAAAAAAGAATTAAATGTTGGAGCAGATAAAATTTTACTATGTGGAATTGCTTTAGGATACGAAGACACAAATGCACCAATAAATAGTTTTAAAACTGACAGAGTATCATTAGAAGAGTTTGCCTCTTTTTATGAATAATACTTATAGAATCACATAATTTATAAAATTTCTAAGTTGGATTTTTTCATGTTTTTAGCTTGTGTACCAGAGCTCTATAACACCTATTTTTAAAACTTCCACTACCTTTTCTATAATTTTCTGTTATAATGATTTATTATGAAACATCTATTTTTATTGTTAATGATATTGTCGGTGTCACTGTCAGCGAAAGTCATTCTAACAAATGAAAAAGAGTGCTACAAAAACTTTACTATAGAATACTATTACGATGAAACAAACAAGTTAACTATCCAAGATATTCAAAATAAAAAATTTAAAACTACAAAAAATAATTTTACTTTTGGATATTTGTCTGGTACTACTTGGTTTAAAATAGTTGTAGAAAACAACTCTTCAAAACAAAATTTTATTCTTGATTTTAGTGAAATCCTTTGGAAATCTTTTAATTTTTATCAGTACCAAGATGGAAAATGGAATATTCAATACAATGGTTTAGATGTTCCATTGTCAAAGCGTTCATTTCAACATACTCATCCACTTTTTAAATTTAAAGTTCCAAGCAATTCAGAACAAGTATTTTATATTCGAGGTAAAACACTTGCTGGACAGATGGGAGAATTTAAAATTTGCACACAAGTATCTTATTTTAGTGAGTCACATTTTGAGATCATAAATGTCTATATGATCTTTGCATTTAGTTTAGTAAGTATCTTAATACTCAACTTGTATAGCTACTACTTAACAAAAGAGATAGTATACCTTCACTATATGTTTTACACATTTACATTTATTATCTTTAGTGCTATGCAAAGTGGATTTTATCTTTTACTCGGATTTCCAGGTTGGAATGAAGGTTTACATGTTATAGGAACATTTGTTCTTATTACACTCATTCTCTTTTCTGAAAACTTCTTACATATAAAAGAGCATTCACCAATTGTGGACCGTTTTTTCCAAATATCCAAGCTCATATTTTTACTTTTTGCCGTGTGTATTTATAATAATGTCTCTTATACGCCTTTTCTTTTTAACATCTACTCCACTCTATTTTTTATAGTACTTTTTTATGCTGCTATAAAAGCATATATGCACGGTTATCTTGGGGTTGAATACTATCTTATTGCTTTACTTATTTATTCGATTATGATGGGGATGATGATTCTTACCTTTAATGGTATCTTAGAGTATACTCTTATCAATAGACATCTCTTTTTATTTGGTGCTTTTATAGAGATCGTGTTTTTTACATTAATCCTCGCAAATAAATACAGAACGATTAGCTTAGAAAAAATTAGGATTCAAGAGGAACTCCTTGTAGAAAAAAGTATGCATGAAAAAGAGTTAAAACGTGCAGTAGAATTACGAACAAAAGAGTTAGAACTTGCAAAAAAAGAGCTAGAGACCATGGTAAGAACCGATCATCTTACAAAGATCAGAAATCTCCGATCGTATAGAGATAAAATATCTGAACTTTTATATAGACATGAGAGATATGGGACTATATTTAGTATAGCTATGTTTGATATAGACGACTTTAAACTCATCAACGATACTTACGGACATAAAATGGGAGATATCGTTCTACAGGAGCTCACTACTCTGATCTCAAACAACATACGACAAAACGATTATTTTTTTAGAGTTGGAGGTGAAGAGTTTATATTATTGCTTGAAAATACAAATATTGACAAAGCAATAAAACTAACACTGTACCTCTTAGAGATCATTGAAAATTAATTAACGCTTATTCCCCTTCATACAATCACTCTTAGTATAGGTTTAACAGAAGTTTCAGATGACGATACGGAAGATTCTATCTATAGACGAGTTGATAAACTATTATATAAATCTAAAGAAAATGGAAAGAACCAAGTTTCATTCTAAATACTAAGGTATTGTTATGTTACAATAGCACAAAAAAACAGAGGAAAAAATTATGAAAAAAAGTTTACTTATTTTAACACTTAGTTTATCTACAACAATTTTTGCAGGTACATGTAAATACGGTGTAGATTCTAGCTCTTTAGAATGGATAGCATTTAAAACACCGGCAAAAGTTGCTGTAAAAGGTACTTTTGACAAAGTAAAGGTTAATTTTAAAGCTTCAACTTCAATGCAGGGATTGTTACAATCTACTAATGTACATATTGTAACTGCAAATGTAAACTCTCATAATGAAGGTCGTGATGCAAAACTTGTTAAGAACTTTTTTCATGTTCAGGGTGTAAAAACGATTGATGCTAAACTTCTAAAGACAGGTAACGGAGTTGCAGACGTAGAGATCACTATGAACAATGTAAAAAAAGTGATCACTATGAAGTTTGACGCAAAAGAAACTGCTATGAAATTCAATGGCACGATTGACTTGGCTGATTTTAAAATGCTCCCTTCACTGGAATCAATAACAAAAGCTTGTTATGAACTTCACAAAGGAAAAACTTGGCAGGATGTTGATTTAGAGTTTACTCTAAAAACTAGCTGTAAATAATGGAGTTTAAAACAAATCCTTTCGAGAGCGGACATATAAAAAACTACATACTGCTTTATGTAAGTATTCTAGTTATTATTATTTTGTTCTTTATTGCAGGTGAACTTTTTATAGAGCCTAAGGAGATAGAGAAAAAAGTTTTTAATACCGATAAAAACATCTCTATTATAAATCAAGCACAAAAAGAGGAAGAGAAAAAAGAGGAGTTTAAACCCAAGTTTAAGCTTTTAGAACAGACTTTTTAATCTCTCTAATTATATTTTTTTGTCTTTGGAATATATACTCCATGAGTATATGTTCATTATCACTGTTTTCATAAAAATCACACACCACTTTTGCAACTTTTTTCTCATCGTTAACAAAAACTCTCTGTACTTTAGCAGTTCTTATAATTGTATGTGAAAGGTTGTTTTTAATCAATGTCAATTCAAAACTTAACGATACATCTTTCCCTTGGAGGTTGTCTAAAAATTTACTATAGGGAAGTTTTATTGCAAGTGAAACCAAAGAGATATCTACAATATCCCCTTTGACTGTTGTACCTGCTGCTGATATAGCAATATTTGTATTTCTCTCACAAGTTACACGTCCGTGCTTTCTTGCATTTACACTTCCTTTGATCAGTGTAGCTTTTTCAAAGGTTGCTATACCGGTTTGTAAATTTATATGCTTTAAAAGCACCTCTAATGTTTGATGAAATCCCGAAATTTCTATAATTGTTTTTCTTTGAAGCGATACAACTTCTGTTTGGAGGTTCTGAAGCTGTAGCTGAATAAATTTTTCATCCATTTTTACTAAAGAGGCTTTGGAGTTTACAACAAGACCTTTATATATATTGAGTAGTTTTAATTCAGCATGATTAAACTTAATTGTGTTGAGCATCTGTTGCAAAATATACTCATCACTTTTGTTCTCCTGCATGTTCTCTATAAATTGCACTTGGGAATTTTCTTTAAGATGCTGCGGTATTTTATTTTGCTCGATACTTTGTAAAATCTCTAAAATAAATTCAAACTTCATCGAATCTAGATTTATAACATACACTTCTGTAAGTACTATAATCTCATTTACAATTGTGTACTGATTCAACTGTGCGTTAAGGTTTTTTGCTATTTCACAAACCTCTTCAAAAGTTTCACTTTCATACAATGCAAGATAAAAATTACCACTATATTGTGCTAGTTGTATTTTTTGATTCAGTGTTACATTTACTTCTTGCAATAATCCCTTTAAATTGATCTCATCAATATTTTTTAAAGCGATGGTGATCACATTTAAATTTTTGGTTTTCAAAAGCAATTTATCTTTTAAAAGTTCTACAAACTCTAAACGTGTTTCAATTTGATTATTGCAATCTTCTTGGGGCTTTTCTTTTTGATTTGCTCTAAATTCTTTGTATTCAGACTCAATTTTTTTGATCACTTTTTGCGCATCTTGTGTTTGTGTTAATATCGACTTCGATTGTATCAACACAGCAAGTTGCACATGCATAATAGTATGTTCTTGGGGCATATAAAAATAGATAAGTTGTTTTTGTTTTTCAAAGAAGTTTTTTATTTTAAGTGAAAACTCTTTTGTAATGTGGGAAAGATCTATAATGTAACCGTCTGCTAACGGAATTTCATCTACTCCGATGTCAACTAGAGTAGCATCAAAATGTTCATTTATATCAGCATAATACGGTAAAGAGATAGTTTGATTATATAAATAGCATAAATTCAAAATATCCCCTTACTTTTTACTCATTTTTTGTCACGATATAAAGCTGTTCATGTCCCAGCTTTTTAAGTATATCCATAACACTCACAAAATCTTGAAAACGTGACTCTTTATCACTTCGGAGTATGACCGTCTGTTCTTTCGAAACCTCTGAGAGTTTTGCTTCTAATGTTGCAAGA
>JARRNV010000059.1:0-5089 GCA_037384685.1 Sulfurimonas sp. | reverse complement strand
GTCAGGATTTTGCATCGCTTGCGATCTCTGCTTTACGTGCACTTGGAATCCCTACAAGATATGTCAGTGGATATATTCAAACTTTACCGCCTGAAGGGAAGGAAAAACTCTTTGGTGCAGATGCAAGTCATGCTTGGTTTAGTGTGTATCTTGGAGAATACGGATGGGTTGATTTTGATCCTACAAATAACAAACTGCCTAATGAAGAGTATATATTGTTAGGGTATGGTAGAGATTATAATGACATTACTCCACTAAAAGGTGTTGTCCATGGAAGTGGAAGTTCTACAATTGATGTTTGGGTTGATGTTAGAGAAGTTTAATAGATTAAAAGGAAAGGTTGCGAGTTAGAAGAATTATTTTCTTCTAAGCTCTTTAATACGTGCAGCTTTACCAGCTAAGTTACGTAAGTAGAAAAGTTTTGCACGACGAACACGACCGCGACGAATAACTTTAATTTCATTAATTGAATCAGTATAGATTGGGAAAATTCTCTCAATACCTACACCATTTGCTCCAATTTTACGTACAGTTACAGTCTCACCTGTACCTTGACCACGTCTTGCAATACATACACCTTCGTATGCCTGAACACGAGTTTTATCACCTTCTTTAATTGTTACTGCTAAACGAACAGTATCACCAGCACGAAAATCTGGAATGTTTTTGTCAGCGATTTGTGCTTTTTCAAAGTTTTCAATGTACTTATTTCTCATAAGATTTCCTTGTTTTATGCTTTAAAAGCTCTCCTGGTCTGAAAAATTTAGTTTTAGCTTCAGACAAGGTAAATTTTAGTGAGCGAATTCTACTATGATTTCCCTTTAAGTATTCTGATGGAACACTTATTTGCTCATACGTTTGCGGTTTTGAGAATGATGGAGCTTCAAGCAATTCACTCTCAAAACTTTCAATTTCAAGTGACTCGCTATTGCCAAGTACACCTTCAACATTTCTAGCCGTAGCATCACAAATAACCAACGAAGCCAATTCGCCTCCGGTTAAAATGTAATCTCCAATGCTAAAAACCTCATCGGCGTACTTCTCAATAACCCTCTCGTCAATCCCCTCATAGCGTCCACTCACAAACGCTATATGAGATTTTTTTGCCAACCTTTTTGCATCATTTTGCACAAAAGGTTTAGCAACCGGAGTTACAAAAACTATATGAACATTTTCATCTTTTTTTCGTAGATCATCCAAACAATCAAATAATGGCTGAGGGTTCATCACCATCCCAGCTCCACCGCCGACTGCCGTGTCATCTACTTTTAGATGTTTATTTTTAGAGTAATCTCTCGGATTTAGATACTCAATATCCAAAATCTTCTTTTCGATCGCTCTTTTTAAAATCGAATCACTAAAATAGCCTTCGATCAAATTTGAAAAAAGAGTAACAAAGGTAAAAGTCATTATGACGCTTCTAAAATATCCAGTGCACCACTTACAGTGATGATCTTTTTATCTATATCTACATCTTTTTTAAACGGTTCAACAAAAGGGATTAAAAACCTTTTTGAAAACCCTTCTTTTACCAAAGACTCATCTGTGTCAATTACTAAATAATTTGTAATATTTAGACGCTCAACTTCATGAACTTTGCCTAAAAGCTTTCCATCTTCAAAAACTTCACAATCTTCTAGATCAAAGAAAAAGTATTCACCCTTTTCAAGATGACAGTTTTTTCTTGTCTCATCATAAGTTGTATATAGTTTTGCATTTGTAAACTTTTTAGCATCTTCAGGATTGTTAATGTTATTTACTTTAACAAGCCCTCTGTCTAAATCTACATCAGTTAAAACAACTTTGTCGTTTTTATTGATCAAAAAACTTTTCCCTTCTACAAACTGTTCCGGAAAATCGCTTTGAATATGAAGTTTCATATCCCCTTTGATCCCTACAGTTTTGCCTAAAGTGGCAATGTGGAGTAGTTTATTATTCAATTGGCTCGACATTTATTCTATAACTCACACCATCTTTAGCTTTACAGCCAGAGATAACAGTTTTAATTGCACCTATCATTTTTCCACTTTTACCGATAAGCTTACCGATATCCGCTTGATTTGCGTATAAAACTATTTCTGTTACTTCATCGCCTTCAACTACTTCAACTCTTACATCTTCAGGATGAGAAGCTATAAGTTTTGCAAATTGTGCGACAAAATCAACTATCATGATTATCTACCAGTGATCTTTTTAACGCGATCACTCATTTTAGCACCAACGCTTAACCAGTAATCTAATCTTTCGTTATCAACTACTAGAGTTTTTTCATCGTTCATTGGATTATAATGTCCAATTAACTCGATCCAACCACCATCTCTACGTTTACGGCTGTCTGTTACCGCGATACGGTAAAATGGTCTTTTCTTTCTTCCCATACGAGTAAGTCTAATTACTGTCATTTATGTTCCTGTTTTTTATTTTTACCTAATTACTGGTTAAATCTGTACAAGCTATGTGATGTTTTTTGGGGAAGTCGGCTAAAAAGCCAAAGTTACATTTTGTAGTAAGTTCTTCCCTCTTTATCATCTCTATAGTTGGATGTACACATTTAACCAGTAAGTTGGTTACAAACTTTCTTATCACAGAGGTATTGTTTAAGAAAATTTTTTGAACTGGAATTATAACCAAATATTTTTTAAATAGCAAACCTATGCAAAATTAAAAAATTGTGCATTGCAATTAAGATTTTTTTGGTTATACTAGTTAAATGAAAGTAGATCAACAAACATTAGAAAAAGCTATACAAAAAGTAAGTTCCAATATAGATGAAAGTTATAAGTCTGCTTTGTTTTCTAGTGGGTGTTTAAAGATCCTTGAAAGTTTTTTTCAAAAAGAAGATGCAACTACACTCAAGGCTTTTGGTAACTACTGTTCTAATCAAGATGTACCCTACTTAGAGCTTACTTTTTTTGTTGAAGATCTTTTCCAAATACTAGATATAGAATCGCAAAACTTTCTTGACCTTTTGGCAGAAGGATATCTTCAGTCTAAGCTTAGCAATAATACGAAAAGCTTGAAACTAGAACTTGATAAAATTTTTATATTTTCTATTGATCAACAACGTAAAATTATTAATGCCCATCTACAATGGTTACTCGACTTTATCGACTCTGTAAAAGAGGGCTCAGATCTTCCCGAAATGGATCACACACAATGTGTTTTGGGAACATGGATAGATACAAATTCTCAACAAATTGATCTAAAAGAGATAAAAACAAAACATCGCAACCTACATACATTAGCAAAACATGCTTATGATTTATATCAAAATGGGCAGTTTCATAGATTTTTATTACTTTATATCGATATAGTCTATTATAGTAGCACTATGCGTCAAAATCTTCTGCAATACTTTACTCAAGAAGAACTCGTTTCTATCAGTGTAGATGCATTAACACACTTGCCAAACCGTTTCGCACTGTTACACGATATTCAAACACTTGATGAGCAAACAAGTTTTTTTCTTTTTAATATAAAAGGTTTCTCAAAAATAAACTTGATGTTTGGCCAAGATACAGGTGATAAGGTAATTCAAAGCATTGCTAAATTATTACAAGAGTGTAAAGATTTTAAACAAGTTTATCGTATATATGGAGATGAGTTTGGTGTATTACTCCCCACAAAAAATGTTTACGAAAGGATCCTTAAACTTATCGATACTCTTGAAAAAATGCCGCATCCAAAAGATAGTAATCTTGTCAATATTTCTGTTTACGGGGCTTACGCAAAAGTTTCTGAGCACTTACTTGAAAAAACTGAGTTTGGTGTAATGCATGGCAGACAGAACTCAAATAAAGTTACAAATGTTGATACAATTACACATGATGAAATTCTTGAATATGCAAGCAATTTAGAACTCTCACAACGTTTGCAACTTGCTTTTGCAGACAACAGAATATATCCACATTACCAACCAATCTTAAATATAGAGACAGGTAAAATCGAGAAGTATGAAGTGCTTCTTCGAGTTCAAGAGCTTAACGGTGATATTTTATATCCAGCACAATTCCTCGATATATTGAAAAATATGTATATCTATCCAGAGATCACTAAAGCAGTCATCTTACAAGCGTTTGAAAAGTTTAAAAATGAACCTTATAAACTTAGTATAAATCTTTCGTATCGAGATATCATAAACGAGCATACAACAAGTATAATCAATAATATTCTTAAAGATAACCCTGAAATAGCCAATCGAACAACTTTTGAGCTACTTGAATATGAAGCTATACTCAATTTTGAAAAAGTACAGCAATTCTTCTCTAAAATAAAAAATTACGGTGTAAAAATCGCCTTAGATGATTTTGGTGCGGGTTATTCTAATTTCATCAATATCTTTAAACTTGAAATCGATTATATTAAGATAGACGGTTCAATTATTCAAGATGTTTTGGATGATAAAAAATCTAAAGTACTGATAACTTCTATTCAGAATATTGCAGATGAAATAGGTGCTAAAACCATTGCTGAGTTTGTATCGAGTGAAAAAATCTTTGAGGCTGTAAAACTCCTTGGCGTAAACTATGCGCAAGGATATTTTATAGGTCTCCCCAAAGCTGAGTTAATTCAATAACATTTAGATAAAGTTATTATCTAGGCATACCGCCTAAACCACCCATTCCACCAGGACCACCCATCTGTCCCATCATAGATTGGAGTTGTTTCATCCCATTTTTGCCTGAGAATTTTTTTGCCATTTTCCCTGCATTTTTAAACTGCTTAATCATACGGTTTACCTCTACAATAGTTAAACCACAACCATTTGCGATTCTCTGCTTTCTAGAGTTATTTAAAAGATCTGGATCTTCACGCTCTTTTAAAGTCATCGAACTGACCATTGCTCTGATGTTTTTAAGCTCACTAGAGTTATCAAAATCAAAGTCTTTCATCGCTTTTGATAAGTTCCCCATACCTGGAAGCATCCCCATGATCGAACTCATAGAACCCATTTTTTTCATAGATTCCATCTGCTCTATAAAGTCGTTGAAGTTAAACTTCCCTTTTTTGATCTTGCTTGTCAATTTTTTCGCTTGCTTCTCATCGATCACATTGGCAGTTTTTTCAGCAAGACCTTCGATATCTCCAA
>JARRNV010000058.1:0-5319 GCA_037384685.1 Sulfurimonas sp. | reverse complement strand
AAAAAAAGGGATGCTTCATAGCGAGTTGAAAAAGATAAATATCAATCATAATTTTACGTTGGTGTTAGATGCTAATAGCACAAAAAAGTATTATTTGAAAATTTTTAATCATACAACCTCTTTACGTTTTGCAATTTATTTAAAAGAGACAAAAGATTTCCTACGTGAAGATAGAGAACAGCAAAATATTATCATGATAGCTTTGGGTGTTATTTTAGCCCTTTTACTTTATAACTTATTACTTTATTTTTATAGTAAACAAATTGCGTATTTGTATTATAGTTTGTATTTGTGTACATTGATTTTTCAACAGCTAACTTATCTGGGGATAACACCTTTATATTTTTCAAAAGATTTTGTATATATTGATAATTTAAGTGTTCTGTTTAAGGTCAATATTATGTATATAGCTGCTGCTTTGTTTGCAAAAGAATTTTTACATACAAAAGGGTATCTAAAGATCAATAAAATATATAACTTAATAATTTTAATATCATTAATAGAGATACCGCTTTTCGGTACTTCATATTTTTATTATCCAGAGATTGGTATTTTAACAGGACTTGTTTTTGTAATATTTAATATTTTTGCAGCTATTTATATTTATAAACAAGGACATAAACAGGCTCGTTTATTTATTGCAGCTTGGATTGTGTTAGTTATAGGATTTGTCTTAATGATTTTAGATGCTTTAGGTTTTATTTCTATTATGTTAAGTTTTCAAAACATTATTTTATATGGCACAGTTTTAGAAGCACTTTTACTCTCTTTAGCTTTTACAGATCGATATATACTTTTACAAAAGCAGAAAGAAAAAGCAGATCAACTTTTAATGAGAGCTTTAGAAAATAGGCAGCTTATAATTGAGGCAGAGATTAAAAGGCAAACAAAAGATTTATCAAACTCATTAAAAAATCAAAAAACTCTTCTTAAAGAGTTACATCATAGAACAAAAAATAATTTACAATTAATGCTTTCTATCATAAGAATGCAAGCACAAGGTGTAGAAAATTCTTTAAAAAATCATTTTATAGATTTAGAAAATAGAGTAATGGCTATTTCAAAAAACCATGAAATGTTATACATACAAAAAAATTTACAAAATATAGACATGCAACAATATTTATATGAACTTTGTGAAAAAATTAAGCAGAGTTTTAATTTGAATAATTTTTTATTTCAGGTTAATGCAGAAAACATAAATTTACCACTTGCTCAAGCAAGCTATATTGCTTTAATGATTAATGAAATTGTAATAAATAGTATAAAACATACACAAGTTGACTATACTATCATTTCAATAGATGTAAAGAAAAAAGAAGGGTGTTATATGATAAATATTAAGGACAATGGAAAAGGTAAACTTCAAAACATCAAGAAATATGCTTCATTAGGAACATCAATTATTGACACTATTATCAAGGAACAATTAGAAGGGGAATATAGTATTGAAGAGAATCAAGGTATATTGTACAATATAAAGTTTGAATTATGATAAATATTTTAATAGTAGAAGATGAGAGCATTGTAGCTTTAGAAATAGCTAATCTTGTAAAAATATTGGGTTATAACGTTATAGCTACAGTCTCTAATAGTGTAAAAGCGATTGAAGTTATACAATCAAAACAAGTTGATTTAATACTTATGGATGTTTATATTAAGGGTAACATTGATGGAATTGCAACTGCAGTACAAATTAATATATTAAATAAAACACCAATTATATATATTAGTGCTTTTAGTGATGAAAATACTTTAGAAAGAGCAATAAATACAAATCCTGTAGCTTTTTTAGTAAAACCTTTCAGTGAAAAAGAGTTAAAGATAGCTATTAAAATAGCATTAAAACAAACTTATAATAGCTTTGAACAAAATTTCAAAATTGGAAATGTTGTATTTGATCATGAGTTTTCATATGATACAAAAGCTTGTGAACTTTTTTATTTAGGTGAAGAGATTCATTTAACAAATCAAGAAAGACAATTACTACATTTTTTAATAGATAATAAAAATATAATTGTTTCAGTTTATGACATTGAAAATGAAATATGGCCAGATAAAGAAAGTAATGAAAATACACGACGTGCTTTAATTTCACGTTTACGTTCTAAACTCAATTATAAGTTTATACAAACAATACATTCTGTTGGATATAAAATAAGTTTTTAAAATTAACTAATGCAAGGATAATCTGTGTAGGTTTTATGCAAGAAGTACTCTAATGTCATATAAGCAAAAAACAGTAGAGTACTAGGTGTTTTGGATTAATCCCATATAATTTCCTCGATGAAGTCAGTGCTTGCTTCTATACAATCGTATTCTGCATTGTATTCTAAGTGCTCTAAGTCACATTCATCAAAATGGTGAAGATAATGATTTACTCTTTCATCCTCAAACTCAACTAAGTTATACTCTTCAGTAGTATTTGTATACATTTTTCATTCCTTTTGTTATGATGAAAAATACAATACATATAGTGTTCCATAGAGAACTTTTTTTAAACAGGCAGTCCAAATTTTTGAGTTATAAGTTCACCTTCATCGTTGAAGTAGAGGTAGTAAAGCATATCTTTTTTTACACTAAGCCCTGCTAAGTGTCTAAGAGCTAAATTGGCTTGAAGTGAAGCTATATGCATTACGATCGGAGCTGCGATCCCTGCCGGCGTTTTTTTGATGATCTTAAATGCATCGGAAAACGAAGACTTGTCAATGAAACAAACCTGTCCGTGAAATGCTTCAACACTTCCGTAAACCCAAGCAAGGTTTTTCTCTTTTGCGTAAGCATTGATCTCGCCACGTGTCGGTAAGTTGTCAGTAGCATCTATAATGAGATCAACTTCTATGTTTTTTGCAGTCCATCCGGCAAAGTCACAGTCGTGAGCGATCGCTTTTGCATAAGGGCAACGCTCTTCTATAATGCGAGCATTGATTTCTGCTTTGTTTTTACCTTCATCACCTGTTTTAAAAGCGATCTGTCTATGAATGTTATGTAGGCTAACTTCATCGAAGTCGATCATGTGGATCTCACCGATCCCAGTAGCTCCAAGTGCAAATGCTAAAGAGGAACCAAGTCCGCCTGAGCCTATGATCGCTATCTTTTTAGATTGTAAACTAGTTTGTATATCTTCGCCCCAAAGTTGTACTTGGCGATGGAAATATTTCATCATAATGTAGCCTTTACTTTTGTGATAAAAAAGTGATTATATCATAAAAAGTTATATTTTAGAGGTGTTTAAAGATTCTCGTTTTTTAACAGCATCTCGAAATCCCCACGCTTTTCGAGCGTTTACAACCTCTTTATGAGAGAGCTCTACAAGCATAAGCTCCTCTTTGTTCCCTAAGTGAGAGATGATCTCGCCATCGGGTGAAGCAAGGACAGAATCGCCGTAAAATTTCCAGCTGTGTTCATCTTCTAGATACTCGCCGATCCTATTTGCACGCAGTACATAACAGTTATGTATAAACGCTCTTGTCTGGATCAAAGCTTTCCATCTTTCATAAGACTCAAAAGTGGAAACGCTCGGCATCAAAATGCAGTCTACATTTTTATTTTTTATTTTTTTAAATATCTCGTCAAAATGAAGCTCAAACCCACTTATAACTGCAAACTTGAGGTTTTTTATTTTAAATATCAGTGGTGCTTTAATAGTCTCGATCTCATTTGCAAAAAATTTCTCCTCATTCCAGTGTCCATAGTTGATGAGTATCTGTTGCTGATAATACGAAGTAGAATTTGGTGCAAACTTTGCAATGGTTTTATAGGGTTGCTTTTTCTTTACCATAACTATAGGAGCTATAATAGTTATGTCGTAAGTACTTGCTAAATCTTTGAGTATTTTTGCTTGTGCAGAAGATTGCTCTTTGATCATTGAGATCGACATAGATTGCAGCTCTTTAAAAAAAGGGTTGAGTATATACTCTCCTAAAAGAAGAAGTTTTACCCCTTTTTTGTTCGCAATACGAATGTAGTTAAGTAGTTTGGTAGAACTAAGTCCCTGAGAGCTCAGTTGAAGTACGGCCGCTTTCATTACTTGCTTTTGATCTCATTAATTTTGATCTGTGCTTCTTCAAGTATTTTTTGTGCTTCTTGAAGCTCTTTCATGCCACTTTCGTACTCATTAACACTCTCTTCTAACGTGATCTCCGGATTCATCAATTTTTCAAGTGTCTTTTTTGCATTTTCAAGTTTGAGTTCAAAGTTTGTCGTATCTTTAGCCATTTAAAACCTCTTTAATATAGTTGTCAAATTTATCTAATTCAACTAAAAATGCATCGTGTCCGTAATCGCTCTCTACACAAAAGTAATCACAATTGCTTTTGCCAAGTTGTGCCATCTCGTCTGCGATCTCTTTCATCTCAAAATCTTTAAATAAAAGATCGTTTTTAAAACTGATCAGATTCAATGAAGCGTTAATCTTGTCAAGTGCATCGCAAAGAGAATCAAACCCGCGAGAGAGATCGTAGATATTGATCGCTTTTGTTATGTAAAGGTATGAAAGGGGATCAAACCATTTGGTAAAGTTATACCCGTTATACTCTAAGTATGACTCAACTTGAAACTTTCCGAAAAGTTCATACAAACCATCAGTTCGTTTATATTCACGTCCAAATTTTGTCTGCATAGATTCAGGCGATAAAAAGCTTATATGTCCAGCCATACGACCGATAGCCATTCCGCTTAAGCCTTGCTCTTTGATCACTTCGGGATCGTAGTAACCTTGTTGAAAATCGGGATCTTTGAGTATCGCTTCTTGCGCTACTTTATTAAACGCTATAGCCCACGGCTGTGTAGCGTGTGTAGTTGCAAGTGCTATGATCTTGTTTGCAAAGTTAGGGTAGTGGATCGCAAACTGGAGTGCTTGCATACCACCCATACTCCCCCCGATGATAGCTTCTACTCTGTGAATATCGAGACGATCAAAAAGGATACGTTGCGCTTTAACCATATCTTTAATGCTGATAACCGGAAATTTGTAACGGTATGCTTCATGGTGTGGATGTTGTGTGCTGATCGGACCTGTAGAGCCAAAACAGCTTCCGATCACATTTGAGCAGATTACGAAGTATTTGTTAGTATCGATCGCTTTGTTTGGACCGATAAGACCGTCCCACCAACCGGCTTTACTTTCACCCTCATATATTCCTGCTGCGTGGTGTGAACCTGTTAGAGCATGACAAACTACTATTACATTGCTTTTATCTTCATTTAGAGTCCCATATGTTTCATAAGTGATATCATATGGTTCTAAAATACGCCCACTCTCTAAATAAAGAGGGTTAGTAAA
Organism: Sulfurimonas sp.; assembly: GCA_037384685.1. Classification (GTDB taxonomy): domain Bacteria; phylum Campylobacterota; class Campylobacteria; order Campylobacterales; family Sulfurimonadaceae; genus Sulfurimonas. Next base: position 35 of record JARRNV010000058.1, on the reverse strand, counting down.
ATGCTCTGTAGAAGTTTGCAGATTTAAACTCAAAA
>JARRNV010000057.1:0-5506 GCA_037384685.1 Sulfurimonas sp. | reverse complement strand
TAGGTGATATAATGACTGCAATGGATCTCAAACTCATTAAAATGGTAAGTGATCACTACTGGATCAAACGTGATACTGTAGTAGACAAAATAAGCTTTAAAGGTCGTACTTTTTACAACAAATTTGAAAAAGTTAATGAGATGCTTTCACAATCTGTGATCAACAAACACCTAAAAGGTGAGATCACTATTGCTCATTCATTAGTTAACAAACACAATAAAGTTGAAAATATTGTTATCGACTATAATGGAAGAGATCCTGAGCGTTTTTATCACAAAACACAACTACTTCTTCGCGAAGAGGGTTTTATAAACTTTACGGCATATAAAACAAAAACTGAAGGGCATCTTCATGTTTATATCCATAAAGGGCATACTACTCTTCAAGAAGCTATACAGCTTGGTAAAACCTTAAGTATGAAACTAGCTGCAAAACAACCAAAACAATGGCGTATGTTTCCTAATAATGATATGCCCGATGAATACAACATATTAACTTTACCGTATGAAGTATACGCAAAAGAGCGTGGAGCTTCTTGGTCGAAGCACATGTAAACTTTGGTTATTTATTCTATTTTTGGTATTATAAACTAACAAATTCCTAATTGAGGTAAAAATTATGAGTGAAAATAATAATGAATTAAGTGATATTGTTTTAAACAAAAACTCCTCTTCAAGTTCTAGTAAAAAAATGGTTCTAGCAATTGCTACATTAGGTATTATCCTAATTAGTGTAGTAACTATTATGAAATCTTGTGGTTCAGAGAGTGTAAACAGTGCACCTCAAGCTGTTATTCCACCAAAACCACAAACTGAAATGACTGCACAAACAACAAATGACGATGCAGATGAAGAACCACTTTTTGAAGAAGTTGAAGTTGTACAAGACGGCAATGTAGATGATGCTGATCTCGATAAAATTGCGCAAAAACTCAAAGAGGAATCTAAGCAAGAGAAAGCAGTTGAGAAAATACAAACTGCACAACCGGCTCCTACACCAAAAGTTCAAGAGAAAAAAGTAGTGGCAAAACCTGCGCCTAAACCTGCTCCGACAAAAACAACTGTTGGTATCTCTTACTATATCCAAGTTGGTTCTTTTACAAAATATGAACCAAATAAAAAGTTTTTAAACTCAATTACAAAACTTGGTTATAAATACAGATATCATAAAGTACAAGTGAACTCTAAAACACTAAATAAAGTTTTAGTAGGACCGTTTACAACAGAAAAAGAAGCTAGAGATGCAAGACGCATTTTACGTTCAAAAGTTGAACCTGGCGCATTTTTAGTAAAACTATAATAATTTTTACAAGGTAGAAATTGATACACAATAAACAATTTACATTAGACCAGCTAGCTCCCATAGCGGTCTATTCAAAAATAAAACAACTTTTTTCAAATGAAATTACATACCTTTTTGAAAGTGCGAGTCAGAGTGAGGGTAATTACAGTTTTATATGTATAGGAGCACGTGAAAGACTCCAGTATATAAATAATGAAACTATTTATACCGATGCCGAGAATGTTGTACACGCACAAGAACAAAATCCATTCTCATTTTTAAAAGAGTATTACTCTAAAATAGATAAAACGATCTATAAAGAAACAGCAAGAGAGTTAGGGATTGGTTATGTAGATGGTTTTATAGGTTACATAGGTTACGATATGGTAAAAGTTTTTGAACCGGTCTTAAAACCTTACATGGATGACCTTAAAGATGAACTTGAAACTCCTGACCTTGATCTCATCTTACCAAAAATGGTTTTAGTCTATTCTCATAAAAACAACAAAATAACTTTACTCTCTACACTACAGGAGTATGCCAATAGATTTGAAGAGCTAGAGAGCTATCTAAAATCTACTTACGAATATAAACATCGTGTGTATAATATCGGTGAAGATAAAGGCGGATTTGCTCATACAAAAGAAGAGTTCTTTGAGATGATTGCAAAATCAAAAGAGATGATCAAATCAGGTGATGTTTTTCAGATCCTTATGACAAACCGTTTTACAAGAAACATCAAAGTTGATCCATTTAGCTTTTATAGAATACTACGTGCAAAAAACCCTTCTCCATATATGTTTTTGATGGAATATGAAGGTTTTAGCATCGTTGGTTCATCACCTGAAGTTATGGTTAGACTTGATGATGGAGAGCTTCTTCTTCGTCCTATCGCAGGGACTCGTAAGCGTGGTAAAACAAAAGAACGCGATAAAGAGCTCGAAGAGGAACTTTTAGCTGATCCAAAAGAGTTAGCAGAGCATTTAATGCTTATAGATCTTGGACGTAATGATGTTGGCCGTGTTGCAAAAACAGGTAGTGTAAAAGTGGAAAACATGATGCACATAGAGAGATATTCTCACGTTATGCACATTGTTTCGGATGTAGTAGCCGAACTTCAAGAAGATAAAGATATGTTCGATCTCTTTATGGCAACATTTACAGCCGGAACAATGACGGGTGCACCTAAAATTCGTGCTATGGAACTCATAGCAGAGTTTGAAGGTCTCAAACGTGGTTTTTACAGTGGAAGCATAGGCTACTTTGGTTTTGATGGCAATATGGATAGTGCAATTACAATTAGAACAGCACTTGTTAAACCTGATAAAGTAGTTCTCCAAGCCGGTGCCGGAGTTGTAGCAGATAGTGTTGATGAGTTAGAGTACCTTGAAGTAGAAAATAAACTCGGAGCACTCATTCATTCTTTAGAAGATCTAGATAAAAACTAATGCAACTTTTCTCGATTTTCGGCGATCCGGTTTCACATTCACGAAGCCCATTAATGCACAACTCAGTTTTTAAAAACCTGAACTATAAAGCGTGTTATACACGAACACATCTACTTGATGGCACACAACTCAAAAAAACTTTTTTTGATCTAGGACTTAGTGGAGCAAACGTCACAGTTCCTCATAAAGAAGCAGCATACAAAGCGTGTGATGAAGTAAGAGGTTTTGCACAGAAAGTGGGTGTTGTAAATACCCTCATCAATGAAAATGGAAAACTTATCGGTTACAATACAGATGCTGACGGCTTTATGTTTAGCATTGAAGCATTCTCTAACATTCAAAAAGTACTTATCATTGGTGCCGGTGGTACGGCAAAGGCACTTTCACAAAAATTTTTAGAAGAGAATTTTGAAGTAAGTGTTCTCAATCGCTCTCTCGGACGTTTAAATTTTTTTAATGAAATTGGATGTAAAACTTTTACCTGGGATAGTTTTGAACTCCAACAATTCGATCTCGTTGTAAACACTACAAGTGCAGGTTTATCGGATAATAACCTCCCCGCTCCACAAGAGTTGATCGAAAACATTTTAAACTCTACCAATTATGTTGCAGATGCTATCTATGGAAAAATAACACCTTTTTTGCAGTTGGCAAAAGATAAAAATCTTCCATATAAAGATGGTGCAGATATGCTACTTGGGCAAGGTGTTTTAGCAAATGAGCTTTTTACAAACCATACACTTCAAAAAGAGGCTATAAAAATAGAGATGCAAAAAAGCTTTCTCTATTAGAGTTATCTTGAAAAGCTAAACCCTAAAGAGAATTTATTGACATGTTTATCATAGTCTATTAATGTTTCAGCATACCCACTAAAAAACTTCGTATATAAATTGACAGAATGTCCTACAGGATAAGAATATCCAACCTCTATAGAACCTTTTTTTGTTGCCAAATTTCCTCGTGCTTTTAAAGAAAGCACTTGTTCATCATGAAAATATTTAATTCCTACTCCAGTATAACCTATATAGTCCATTAGATTAGGATTATCTGATAATGATGTAATTGGTCCCCATAGCTTAAGATCTACATGTAGCTCTTTATAAGAGAAACCAAAAGAGGTATATAAAGTATCTATTCCTCTAGATATATTTTGTATTGGCTGTCCATCAACTGTTGTGTTGTCTGTATTAGGATTTCCATTAGATTGGTGTTCATATCCAACTTGCAATGTTTTTAAGTTAGGGATATTCCAACTTTCTATATTGTATCTACCAAACAGTTCCGGATTATATATATTTTCACGAAACGGTTTTGAAGATGCATATATTTGCCAAAAAGCGTGTTGAGAATATGCAATATAATATTTTCCATCTAGTCCAAATACATTATCAACAAGATTATACTTTACACTAAATTGTACTTCCATCTCTGTATGTTTATACCGTGTATTTTTTAAATAAGAATCATAGTTAGTATCTGTATATGATAAGGGGCAAATATAATTTACTTTATATGCTTCAAGACTTGCACCTTTAAACCATGTTTCATTTTTTTGATCTGCCTGAGCAAACAACATAATTGGAAATAACAAAAAAACGATATATCTCATTTTAAACCTTTACTCTGTCTTCTAGTGCTCGCGTTAAAGAGAGTAGATCTATATTTTCTAAACTAACACCTGTCGGAACACCCTGAGCGATTTTTGAAAAATGAAGGTTATACTTACTTAATTTATCTTCAATATATAAAATTACGGCATCATTTGCGATAGATGGAGTCAGTGCAAAAAGTATTTCCTCCACACCGTTTTGTACAAGCTCTTCAAGGTGTGAAATACTTAACTCTTCCAAAGAATCAAGTACAAAATATTTTCCATCAAAAAGTCCATTTTCTTCTAGTAAGAGAATGTCTTTGGCATTTTCAACCATACATAAAAGTGTGGAATCTCTATTTTCATCACAACAGATATGGCAAATTTCATCTTCACTCATCCCGCCGCAAACTCTACACTTTTTCAAACTTCCTAGTGCATCCTCAATGGCATGTGCAATTTTCATACCTGCATAAGTATCATTCATAATCATGAAATAGGCAAGTCTGGTAGCTGATTTTTTACCAATTGTAGGAAGTTCTTGTAAAGCGTCCACCAAACGATTAAATTTTTCTAATGAACTATTCATCTTCTACTTTATTTCCCTCTTTAGGTAAAAATATCCACATCTTAAGCGGAGCTTTTAGTTTGCCGGCTATATCCTGGGCTTCTTCACCAAATCCGGTAAAAAAATCGGCTCTTACACTTCCTTTTATTGCTCCGCCTGTATCTTGCGCAAAAACGATTTTACTAATTTTTTCATCTTCTAAATCGGCATCTAAGTATATCATACTTCCTAACATAATATATCTGCGATCAACAGCTATTGATCGTTTTGGTGTTAGTTGTAGTCCAAGTGCTCCAAAAGCACCTTCGGCTTTTTTTCTAAAGAAAACCATAGAATCATTATAGTTCAATACCTCATCAATTCTCTCTGGATGTTGGTCTAACCACTCTCTTATGCTTTGCATAGATATATCTTCTAAAGGTATCTCATTTTTATCTACCAAATAGCGTCCTATCGATCTATATTTGTATCCGTTTTGATTATCGTACCCTATGTACATTGTAGTATTATTATCCAAGTACACTTTCCCTGAGCCTTGTACCTCTAAAAAGAATTTATCTATTTTAGAATTACAGTAGCAAATTACGGGTGCTTTTATCTCTGAGGATTCTTCTCTGC
>JARRNV010000056.1:0-8001 GCA_037384685.1 Sulfurimonas sp. | reverse complement strand
AAAAGCAGGTTTGTTATGGGTTACTGCAAAATATGTTAAAGAAAGTTGCATCTGCTCATCATCATATTTTGTCTGTGTATTTTTTACATCAAATTTATGATGTTTTTCCAAAAGTCTTCGATTAATATTGTTTTTTACATTTAAAGCGATATCGTTTAAGTTGCCAAAAGTTTGGTTTTGTTTTAGTTGGCATTGATCAATAACACAAGTTTGACCCCATGCATTTGGATTAAAAATACTCCCTTGGTTCTTTTTTCTATAAAAACCGTGACCATCGTGCAGATTGACAACAAGAGAAACTTCTCTTCAACAATTGTTTTATCCGGATCGGTTCTTTTGATTGTTGCAAATTTTCGATTCATGTCTCCATGTATGCCACGTTCATTTTGGATAATACTGTCTTGATTTAAATTTGGTACAATCCATAAGTTATTAGATGTTATTTTATAGTGTTGTGCTAAAACAGATGCAGTAAAATAGCCACCGGGCTCATTTCCATGAATACCTCCAATAACTAACAGTGTTGTATTTGAATCAGAGTTCTCTTTTTTTATCAGCTGTACGTTTGAAGCAAATAAAAGAGAGTAACTAAAAAGAAAAAAAGCAAGTATTTGTTTCATCTATTTCTCTGTGATAATAGATATTTTATTATCTTTTAGTTTTACGATTAAAACTTTATTTCCGGTAAAAGAGAACGAATCAGATCTATACTGTTCATTAAAAGTTATTTTATAGACATTTTCTGTATCAGGATAAGGCAATACATTAATATTTGTAAATATGATTGTTTTATCCTCTTTTTTATTAAATATTCTTGTCTTATAAGTAGAAAACTCACTTTTATCCATTCCATCAAATCGTTTGAATGATTCATCATAAAAGTTAAGATATTGCTCTAAATCATTATAGATCCAGGCATATCTCCAACTATAAAGTTGCGCTAAAATAAGAGCAAGATCTTTTTTTGGTACATCAGTTTTAACATCTGCTTTATCAATAAGTAAAATTGTTTTTGTTAGATCAAGATGTTTATTTAAACATTCGATACTTGGGTTTTCTATAGCTATACACCCTTTTGTAAATTCATCTCTCTCTTGGTTGAGTGGCAGTCCGTGGATCCAAATCCCTTGACCTGTTTTATGTCTATACTTATCATACGTATTAGGATAAGATGTTACAAATGCTAAAGGGCCGTAAAACGGATCAACTTTTAAAATTTTTTCTGTTAGTTCATAAATTCCGATAGGAGTCTTTAAATCTCCCTCTTTTAATTTATCGCCTTTTTCTTTTCCTGTGAAAGCAGGGAATTCTTTAACAAGTTTGTATTTAGATGTGTTTTCATCTTTTCTGTAAATAGAGAGTTTTGATTTTTGTTTGTTACATGTGAGTACATCGCAATACGATTCCATATATCCAAATTTGGTATCTTTATTTTTTAAAAATTCTTCCCAATATTGTATGTTTGTTAGTTCCTTGTCAAGCTGTTTTTCAATATTATCAATGCCGTTAACCCTATAACTAGTTAAAATATCTGTATTTGAAGCAAAGATATTAAGTGTACAGATTAGTACAAGAACAAGTTGAATATTCCATCTATTTTTCATCATCATAACCTATCTCTTTTAAAAAGTTTTTATTTTTTGACCATCCTTTTTTTACAATTACTTGTAAATTAAGGTATGCTTGTTGTCCACTAAGTTTTTCTATTTTGGCACGGGCAGCTTTACCTATACGTTTTATCGCTTCTCCCCCACGACCTATAATAATCCCTTTTTGGGAATTTTTTTCTAAAATTATTGTTGCATAAATTTTATCAATTCCTTCGCTTTCATAAATCTTATCTATAATTACGTCAGACTCATACGGTACTTCATCACTGATATTTTCAAAGATAGCTTCACGAATAAATCCTGCATAGATATCACGAACAAGTTCACTTGTGAGATCTTCAGGATCAAAAAGGTAAGGTGATTCCGGTAAGTTTTTTGCAATCGTATTAAGTAGATCTTCGTGTCCAACTTTTCTGGGAATTGCTACAGGGATTAAAGCTTCAAATTTATCGGCATATTGATTATATTGTAGAATTTTTTTAAAAAGCTTTTCTTGAGAAACTTGGTCTATTTTACTTAGTGCAATGATATGCTTTATATTCTTTTTATTCAGTGTTAAAAATTTTTCATAATGTTCTAGTGAGTCAGTAACAGGAGCAAGATAAACTATTAAGTCACAATCTCCCATAGCTTTTAAAGCCTCATCAAGCATAAATTGGTTTAAAACTTTCTCTTTTTCATGCAGACCAGGAGTGTCTATAAAAATAATTTGCGTATTGTCATGCATTACTATCGCATTAGAGCGTTTTCTTGTTGCATTGGCTTTTTGGCTTACCATTGCAATTTTTTCACCCAAAAGTGAGTTCATTAAGGTACTTTTACCCGCATTTGGTCTACCTATTAATGAAACAAAACCAGCTTTTGTCATATAGCCCCTTTATAAGATATATCTAGATAAATCATCATCTTCAACAATGATGTCAAGTTTTTCATGGACAAGTTCACTTGTCACTTTGAACTCTTTTCCTTTGTACTCATCTGCTTCAAAACTGATATCTTCTAAAATTCTCTCTAGTACAGTATGTAAACGTCTGGCACCGATATCTTCTGCCGTTTCATTTGCTTTATGTGAGAGTTTAGCGATCGCTTTGACTGCTTCATCTTCAAAAATAAGATCCATATCTTCAACACCTAAAAGTGCTTGGTATTGTTTTAAGAGTGAATTTTCTGTTTGTGTTAGAATCTGATAAAGTGTCTCTTCATCTAGGCTCTCTAACTCAACTCTTAAAGGGAAACGCCCTTGCAATTCAGGGATGAGATCACTTGGTTTACTTACATGAAAAGCACCAGCAGCAATAAAAAGAATATGATCTGTTTGAATAGTTCCATATTTTGTTGAAACTGAACTTCCCTCAACGATTGGAAGCAGATCACGTTGAACACCCTCTTTGGAAGGGTCATTACGCCCTTGTGACTTTTCATTTAGAGCAATTTTATCGATCTCATCTAAAAAGATTATTCCACCGTTTTCAGCGCGTCTTAGTGCTTCTGCATTAATAGCATTCATATCTAAAAGTTTTGCACTTGCTTCTTGGCGTAAAAGTATTTTTGCATCTTTTACTTTGAGCTCTTTTTTATTGTCCTCTTTATTGATAGAAGCAAAAATTTGTGTAAATGACTCTTGAACTTTGATCATCTCAGGCGGGAGATTTGTATCTGCAAATTCAACTTGCAGGGCAGACTTGTCAAGTTCAATCTCGATTGTTTTGTCATCCATCTCACCAGATTCAACTCTCGCTTCCATCGCTTCAAGAAGTCTTTGATAATCATCTTTTTTTGATTCACTTGCACCTTCTGGAAGAGGAGGGACAAGTTTTTCTACAATTCTATTAATAACATAGTTATGGATCTTGTCACGATTGTTTTTCTCTTGTTCCTCTTTTACAATTGCTATAGAGTTGACTACAAGATCTCTGATCATAGATTCTACATCACGCCCTACAAAACCGACTTCAGTATATTTCGAAGCTTCTACTTTGATAAAAGGTACTTTCATCATCTTTGCAAGACGTCTGGAGATTTCAGTCTTTCCAACACCTGTTGACCCAATCATAAGAATGTTTTTCGGTTTAATCTCTTGACGCATTATTTCATCAAGTTGCATTCTTCTATAGCGTGTACGAAGTGCTAATGCTATAGTCTTTTTTGCATTTTTTTGACCAATTACATATTTGTCAAGATACTCTACAATCTCTTTAGGAGTCATATCCATTATTTGTCATCCTCTAAAATGAGTGTTTTAATATTGTGGTTTGTATAGATACATAGATCAGCTGCAATCGATAAAGATTCTTTTACTAAAGTTTCTTCATCAAGATTTGCATGTTTTTTTAAAGCTCGTGCAGCAGAGATTGCAAAATTTCCACCACTGCCGATTGAAGCTATCTCACCATCTTCAGGTTCAACTACATCACCATTTCCGGTTAAAATAAAGATATGTTCTTTATTTAAAACGATCATCATCGCTTCTAGGCGACGAAGTACTTTATCTTTTCTCCAAGCTTTTGAGAACTCTATAACGGACTTTAAAATATCACCTTTTTTGTTCTCTAAAAACTCTTCAAACATATCAAAAAGGTTAAAAGCATCGGCAGTGCTTCCTGCAAAACCTGCAAGGATTTTTCCGTTATATAGTGAACGGATCTTGGTAGCATTACCTTTGAGAACGCTATCTCCAAAAGTTACTTGTCCATCACCGCCGATAACTGCTTTGTTTTTTCCTTTATAGGCAAGTATTGTAGTTGCGTCGAACATGGAATTACGCTTCCCCTTGAACATCTACGTGAAGTGTAGCATGGATGCCGTGACCAAGTTTTAGATCAAGTGAATGCTCACCAATGGTTTTGATTGCAGTTTTATCTGTAATGTGTTTTTTATCAATCTCTACAGAATGTTGCTCAAGTAAAGCCTGAGCAATTTCATCTTTTGTAACAGAGCCGAAAAGATGACCGTTTTCACCCATTTTTTTAGTAATGATGATCTCTGCCTTATCAAGTTTTACAGCCATCTCTTTTAAAGCAGCAATTTCTGCAGCTTCTTCAGCTGCTAATCTTTCTTGCTCAGCCGCATGTTCAGCTAAGATCTCTTCTGTAGCATGTTTAGCAAACCCTTTTCCTATTAAAAAGTTTTTGCCGTAACCATCTTTTACCTCTTTAACTTCACCCGCTTTACCAAGACTTTTTACATCTTTAATTAAAAGTACTTTCATCAATTATCTCACTATTTCACCGTGGTAAGATACGATACCGTGTGTTAAGTTACTAATTTTTGTATAACCCATATCTGTCATAATTCTTGCAACGTGTGCTGAACGGCTACCAACATGACAATAAAGGATGATGTTTTCATCTTTTTCAAGACCAGCACCCTCTAAAGTTTGGAAGAAGCTACTTGTTGGAACAAGTACATCGGCACCTTTAATATGACCCATCTGCCATTCCATATGTTCACGAACATCCACAAGTTTAAATTGAACCATACCAAGATCGCGTGCTTCAAGTAATGCAACGAGCTCATCACCGTCAAGTTCACTTTTGTTTACAAGTGCTTCACACTCTTCTTGAGTTAATCCGCGTGAATGTGTATGAGCAACTTCTTCCATACCAAGTTCAATTCTTTGTGCAGCTGCAAATTCCGGAGTACAGAAAATTCCACAGTGACATTTTCCTTCATCTGGAATCTCATGCTCAATTGCCGGTTTACAAGGGCAGATACGATCGTCTACACTTCTTGCTTTACCGTCAACTTCTTCAACCATAAAACATGGACAGAATCTTTTTCCGTACATCATCTTATTACGTGCAAGACCCATTTGTACACCTTCGTTTACTTCTACCTGCGGATTGTAAACCCAACCAAATTGGTTTGTAACTTTATCTGTAAACTTGATTGTTTTTTCCATCTCAGCAATAAATTCTGGAGAATTCATATCTATTTTAATCATCATTTCCCTTTCGTATGTTTGTTTTTAATTTTAGTTTCTAGCTTTACCTGCGATGATAAAACGAAGTGCATTTAGTCTAATGAAACCTTCTGCATCTTTTTGGTTATATACATCCATTCCCTTTGTAAAGTTTTAGTCTTACATCACCCTCTACATATTTTTGTGTGTTGTCGATTAATGCTTGTAGTGCTTCACGCTCAGGGCTAAACCACATACCGTTATAGATTAGTTTTGCATATTTCGGCATGATCTCATCTTTTAAATGTGCTGCTTCACGATCAAGCGTAATAGACTCAATTGCACGGTGCGCTTTTAACATGATAGTCCCACCCGGAGTTTCATAACAACCACGTGCTTTCATACCGACATATCTGTTTTCAACAATATCGATACGACCGATTCCGTGCTTGTTTCCATAGTCATTTAATGTTTTAAGAAGTGTTGCAGGAGACATTTCTTCACTATTAATAGCAATTGGATCACCGTTTTTGTAGCTAAGAGTAATGTACTCTGCTTCATCTGGAGCTTCTTCAGGAGACGCAGTCCATAACCACATAGACTCTTCAGGCTCTGCATTTGGATCTTCAAGATGTAAACCCTCATAAGAGATGTGAAGAAGGTTTGCATCCATTGAATATGGACTTACTTGCGGGTTACCATTTTCATCCATATGTTTTTGAGCGATCTCAATTCCGTGCTCTTTTGCATATGCTAAAAGTTTTTCACGAGAGTTTAGGTCCCACTCTCTCCACGGAGCAATTACAGTGATGTCCGGGTTAAGTCCAAGATACCCAAGTTCAAAACGTACTTGATCGTTTCCTTTTCCTGTAGCACCGTGACTTACTGCATCAGCACCCATTTTGTTTGCGATCTCGATCTGTTTTTTAGAGATAAGCGGTCTTGCGATTGAAGTTCCTAGCAGGTATTCACCTTCGTAAATTGCATTTGCTCTAAACATAGGAAAAACAAAATCTTTAACAAACTCTTCACGAATATCTAAGATAAAAATATTTTCCGGTTTAATACCCATTTTAAGTGCTTTTTCGCGAGCTGGTTCAACCTCTTCGCCTTGTCCAAGATCAGCAGTAAAAGTAATAACTTCTGCATTATATTCATCTTGAAGCCATTTTAAAATTATACTCGTATCAAGCCCACCAGAGTAAGCTAAAACAACCTTGTTAACACTTTTTTTCATGTAAAAAACCTTTTTGGTGATAAAATAATGACGGAGATTATATCGAATTGTAGGTGAGATTTTGCTTATAAGAAAATAGTATGTCGTTTTGCTTAAGAAAATGCGAGGAGTAGGGAGTGGGGTTATTTACCCCTTAGAGTCGAATAAAATACCACTCACTTCTTGCATTTTCGGTAAAACTTCCTGCGCTTGTTCAGCTGGAAAACGTCTTATCATTTTATTTGTTTTTGCTTCTATTACAGATACATAAAATATATCCTGAGAATCAACACCAAACTTAATATTTGTGCTAATTGGCGAGAGAGCATCGTTAAGTTGTCTTACTAACTTTTCAACATCCTCTTTAGAGTTCAGTTTTTTAGCAGATTCAACATTGTTTTGTTGCATCTCTTTTACAACATCTTGATGTTGAATGCTCGCTTGATGTGTCTGCTCTACACTTCTTCCCTGAAGTTCTTGCGCACTTACTTGAGTTTGTTGTTGTTTCGCAATGTTTGCTATGCCATCCATGACTTACTCCTTTTGTATTTAACAACAGTTATTAACACACATATCGACTAATTCGAAAAAAGATTTAGTAATAAAAATAAAAAATTTACAATTTATATGATAATCTTCCGTTTATGAATCAATATCTAGCACTTTTAAAGAGTGAAAATATTCTCCGTCGGCTCTCAACTATTCAACTTATATCCTACTTTGGTGCATGGTTTAGCAATGTAGCTATCTACACGCTACTTATTGAGATGGAAGCATCTGCAGAGGTTGTCGCTTTTGTTGCTATGCTGCATTTTCTCTCGGGAGTTGTGCAAGCTCCATTTTCCGGTGCTATTATCGATAAACTACAACCAAAAAAGTTAATGCTTTTTTTGATCGCTATAGAGATCACAGCTACTGCATCATTGATATTTATAAGTGGCTTGCATCAACTTGAATTATTATATATTTTGATCTTTTTAAAGATGGCGGCGGCTTCGTTTTATTTTACTACTGAGATGTCTTTGTTGCCAAAGATTTTAGATCCAAAAATTTTGCAAAAAGCGAATGAATTGCACTCGATTATCTGGTCGCTTTCTTATACTTTAGGGATGGCAGTCAGTGGATTTGTCGTTTATGCTTTGGGTATAAAGATCGCTTTTTTGCTCGATGCTCTCTTTTTTGTTGTTGCATTTTATCTTCTTTATACGATCAAGATAGAAGTGCAGCATCTCTCTACAGAAGAAAAACTACTTCAAATGATGGGTGATACTTTT
>JARRNV010000055.1:0-5530 GCA_037384685.1 Sulfurimonas sp. | reverse complement strand
AAAATGATTGATGACGAAACCATTTCAAATAAAATTGCTAAGTCGGTATTTGAAGAGATGGCAACAACCGGAGAGAATCCGTCGAAAATAGTTGAAGCTAAAGGTTTGATACAGATCAGTGATCCAGCCCTTATTGAGCCAATTATTGATGAAATTATGGCAAAAAATCCGGATAACGTAGAGAAGTTTAAAGCGGGAAATACAAAACTCTTAGGTTTCTTCGTAGGGCAGGTGCTTAAAACTACAGGTGGAAAAGCAAACCCTAAAGTTGTAAACGAATTAGTAGCAAAAAAACTACAGTAACTCCAAACTAACCATAATGGTTAGTTTCGCATCTATACTTTTTATTCTTCAAAAAATCTAATTTTCTTTAAAAAAATAAATTTCAGATATTTAAAAAATGTTAAATTAATATATTGATTTTTAAAAGGAGAATGAAATTTGAATGGTGACCCCAAGGAGACTCGAACTCCTGTAACATGGATGAAAACCATGGATCCTAACCGCTAGACGATGGGGCCACGAAGGCTCAACTATTTTGTTGAGCCGAAATTATATAAGCACATTCCTTAATTTTTAATAAAATGTGCCTATTTTTAAATTTTAGTCGTAAAAACTACGTAAAGCTCTAATGATTACAGCATTTTTAGAAATACTTTCAGCTTTAGCATTATCATTTACTACTTCATATAGATCAAGTGGAAGAGAGATAGAGAAAGTTTTTGTCTCAACTTTTTTCTTTTTAGCAACCATTGCTACAACTCCGCCGAGTAATTCAATGATCTTTTTAGTATCTATTGGTTTTTGAATAAAGCTGTTTACACCAACTTCAATTGATTCTGAGATTTTTTCCATATCGTTACTAGCAGAGATAACGATAATAATCTGATCTTTATTCATCTCTCTAATTTTACGAGAGAGTTCAATACCGTCCATTCCTGGCATAATAATATCTACAAAAACGATATCCGGTTGTTTTTGCTCATAAAGTTTTAAAGCGCTTTCGCCATCAAAACAAGACTCAACACCAGCAAAAAAGTTTTTAAACGTTGAGCTTAAAAGCTCATTTGTTACTTTCTCATCTTCTACAACAAGTGCTGTAAGTTTTTTTGTTTGTTCAGTTAACTTTACTAAATCCATATTCATGATTAATTCCTAACATAAAATTTTCATTATTGTAACAAAAAATTGGTTAATGTGATTAACAAATTTACACAAGTGTCTATTTTGTTTTAAATTGTTCTAACCATTCAACATCAGCTTCTTTAGAAGCCTCTTTTTGATCAAGTAATGAATCTATAATACCTATAAGGGTTTTTTCATCCATAAATTCTAGCAGAGAAGGGTTAATGGATGTATATGAACCGCCTTTATAGCTATTGAGCAAGTTTTGTATATCTGTTATGAGTTGCTGCTTTCTTTGGGACAACTGTCTCTCCTTATATTTGATTTGATTAACATAATGTATATTCTCTTGAAAATTATTTTAATGATCTTTTGACTCTTCCACCAAGTTTATACACTAAACTATCGAGTATGGTATTCTTTTGGTTCCATGTTGTTTGGATGTAGCTTCTAGGACCCATAGAGCTACCTGGGAGCTCCTGTTGTGACATGTTTGTACTTTGAACCGTTGTATTGCTTTTTACAGCTTCTACAATCTCATAAAATAATTTTTCATTTGTACTGTAAACAAACTGTATTCTCTTTTTATTTTGATTTTGTGTGATCAAGTAAAGCTTTTTATCTCGATTTTGTTTATCTGTTAAGTAAAAGAAACTGATATTACCTCGAGAATACACTTTAGTATAGTTATAGTCCTCAAAACCAATAGACACGGTTTTCTGTATACCCCCATCAAATCTACAACCAGAATCTGCATACAGTTCTTCTACTGAGAGTATATATTGACTATTATCCATCTTGTATACAGTTTGATATATATTGATATTATTTAATTTTATGCTGTTTTTATAGAGTATATGCCCTGTTCTGGCAATAATTGTTGTGTTATGATCTTTTAATAGCTCTATTTTGTTTTGATTAATATTTAGTTTTAACGTGCTGCATGATGTAAATAAAAGGAGAAGAAGTAAAAAAAGAGCTTTTATATGCATAATTATCCTTTTAAAGCATAAGAATAAGCCGAGTTTTGTTCTGATAGCATTAATCTACTACACAATTTACATCGTGTCTCTAGCGAAGCAATAGCAATTGTAAGACGCTAACCATCTGCTTCTTGCTGCCATGTTGGGTTTACAAGCTCTCTATGTTGCCATAAAGACTGGTGGTCTCTTACACCACCTTTTCACCTTTACCACTAAAGTGGAAGTAATATTTCTGTTGCACTTTCCCTCGTATTACTACGGCCATTCGTTAAATGGAACACTGTCTTACAGCAGCTCGGACTTTCCTCTTGAACAAGGTTCAAGTAACTATCTTCTTATGCTTTTCAAATGATACTAAATAATAGTTTTAAAAGTGCTTATTTACATCTATGAACATTTGTTCACTATATTTAAAAAGAATATGAACAAATGTTCATTTTAAATAAGCTTATATTAACAAATGTTCATATATACTTTTAAAGATATTAACAAATGTTCATATATTGAAAAGGAGCTTTAAATGCCTGAAAATAGGGATATAGTAAAAAGAAGTGGAACAAAGGAAAAGATAGTAAAAGTAGCAAGCACCCTCTTTTCCAACAATGGATATAAGGCTACAAGTGTAAGAAAAATAGCTGCTGAAGTTGGTATTAGAGAGAGTGCACTCTATAATCATTTTAAAAATAAAGAGGCTATATTTTTAGAGATAGCTCAAAGCATATTTAGCTCCCCTTTTTCACTTTCAAATGAAGAGATAAAAGAACTCTCTGAAAGAGGAAAACCTTTCTTACAAAAGTTTGCTATGCAGTATAAAATGCTTACGTTTGATAAAAAAAGCGAAAGTATGTTTAAACTGCTTATGATTGAGCTATTACAAAATGCTGAGCTTAGAGAGCAGTTTATAACACAATTCCATCAATCAAACATAAAAACGCTTTCTGAGGGCTTTTTTATAATGATGCAGAACAATTTAATTCGATCCAATGATCCTATGATGGTCGCTTATGAGTTTCTCTCTACCCTGTTTTATATAAGATTTCAGATCACCCTATTACGTTTTGATGGTAAATCTGCAGATAGTTTATCTACTCAATTTGAAAGGCATGTAGAGTTTTTTTGGGAAAGTATAAAACTGGAAAACTAGATATTAATTAATATAAAATTAGTGCTTAAAAAAAGCAGCCCTTAAAGAGCTGCTCGTTTAGAAGAATATAGTTAATTATTTAGCTAATGCTTCTAAAGCATATTTTTCACCTAAGTCATAAGCTTTAACATTTGCTTCATGAACTTTAGCAGGAACTTTAGAAAGCATAACTTCAATTAAATGATCTCTATCCAAAGGTTTAATAATTGTATTTGCAATTGCAAGAGCAACAACAGATTGAGTAATAACATTACCAACCTCTTCTTTTGCAATTGTAATAATAGGAATCTCAATGATTCTCCATTTTTTACGATCTTCATCAGTTGGATGTACTAGGTTAGGATCTACAACAATAGTTCCGCCCGGTGTTACACCATCTTTAAATAGTTTATAACTAGCCTCTGCAACTGAAAGCATAAAATCAACTTCACCATCATTTGCATACGGGTAAAAGATCTCATCATCATCCAAAGTGATATCAACAACTGTTGGTCCACCACGAACTTGAGATGTATATGTTGCAGTTTTTAAACCGTAACCACCAGCTTTAATTTTTGCTGCAGCAAAAATCTCACCTGCAAGAAGAACACCTTGTCCACCGACACCTGTAAATCTCATTATTTGTCTAGCCATTCGTGTTCTCCTTATATTTTCTTAGCAAAATCATCTTGAGTGATTTTTGCACGTTTACCTTGATGTACAGCTTGAATATCTGCATACATATCACAGTATTCTCTTACTTCAGTATCTTCTTTTAAAATACCAGTAGGGAAAAGGTTTAATCTCTCTTCTTCAGGAAGAGCATCGTATTTTTTCTTAGCAATAGTAATACTATCAATCCACTCAAGGTTTTCCATAGCGTTAGCCATTTTATTTTTACGACCAAGATTAATATGGCAGTTAGACATAATGTCTAAGAAAGCAAAACCTCTGTGTTGTAAAGCTTTTACGAAAACTTTTTCAAGTTTTTTCGGATCAAGCATAGTCTCACGCGCAACAAAAGATGCACCAGATGCGATCGCTAAATCTGTAGCATTAAAAGTTGGATCGATATTACCAGCTTTTTGAGATACTGTCCACATACCCTGTGGAGTAGTTGGTGAAGTTTGTGAATTAGTAAGACCATAAATAAAGTTGTTAATAAGGATCATTGTAATATCAATGTTTCTTCTACAACCATGAATTGTGTGGTTACCACCAATTGCAAGACCATCACCGTCACCAGCTACACAAACAACATATTTGTCTGGGTGAACAAGTTTAATACCAGTAGCAAATGCAACTGTTCTACCGTGAGTAGTGTGTACAGTGTTGAAATCTACATAAGATGAGAAACGTCCAGAACAACCAATCCCAGAAACAACACAAAGATCATCTTGACTAATACCAAGTTTATCAACTGCACGAATAAATGCTTTTAAAATAACACCATCACCACAACCCCAACACCAAAGTGTTGGCATTTTTTCAAGTCTTAAATATTTATCGTAATTAAATGCCATGTTAGAATACCTCTTTTACTTTATTTACAATTTCATATGGAGAGATAGCTCTACCATTAACTTTGTAAAGACCTTCAATGTCAAGTCTACCAGATACACGCTCTACTTCTTCAGTATATTGTCTAATATTTAACTCAACACAAAGAACATTTTTAATTTTGTCCGTAAAGTGTTTAATTCTTTCAGCTGGAGATGGCCAAACAGTAATTGGTCTAAATAAACCAGCTTTAATACCATCTGCTCTTAAATGTCTGATCGCTTCTTTTGCAGCAAGAGAAACAGAACCGTAAGCAATAATTAAAACTTCACCCTCTTCGCCAGTTAAATCATCAAGCATAAATTCTTCATTTAACTCTAACTCATCCGTGTGCATCATAACTTTGTCTTCAAGACGCTGAATCAGCTTACGACAAGTCTCAATCTCTTCTGTAGGGAATCCCATAGAATCATGATGAAGACCTGTAAAGTGATATCTATACCCTTCAAACATTGGATTAAGAACTGCCGGTTGATCAGCCTCACACTCATAAGGTCTATAATCTTCCGGAGCACCTTCAAATTTTTTACGAGGAACAATTCCAGCTTCTACATCTTCAGCTGTAGGGATCATTGCCTTACCATGCATGTGACCAATAGTTTCATCTAGTAACACAAAAACCGGTTGCATGAAACGATCAGCTAAGTTGAATGCTCTAACTGTTTCAGTATAACACTCAGCTAAGTTATGATGCACACGGATGAGTTAGAGTTAAATGAAGAATTTATGCTTGATGATT
>JARRNV010000054.1:2863-10294 GCA_037384685.1 Sulfurimonas sp. | reverse complement strand
TGTCGATTCCGATCATTCCTGCTAAAGAGCTTCCATCTAGTCTGTATTCCGACTTTAAACCTCTTTGTTTCGTTTTTGCATATGATTCATATAAATGATCGTCTTTCATTCCA
This sequence comes from Sulfurimonas sp., assembly GCA_037384685.1. Classification (GTDB taxonomy): domain Bacteria; phylum Campylobacterota; class Campylobacteria; order Campylobacterales; family Sulfurimonadaceae; genus Sulfurimonas. The sequence continues at coordinate 10,181 of JARRNV010000054.1, read as the reverse complement.
TCACCGTTAGAATCAAATGTACTACTCTGATTTTTTGTCTCATCTGTATATTGATAAATTTGTGCCATTAAATTTGCACCGTGTTCAAAATCTTTTGAGTAAGTTAAAAAGAGTTTTGTAAGGTCAATGTCATAATCAGTGGCATAACCAGTTTCACCCACACTAATCGGGTTTAAATCTACATGGTTAATATATTCACCCGTTGAAGAGTTATAGGTCATATATGTAATTGATCCCGTGTCGTTTTCATATCTTAATGTTTTGTCTGCACCGAAAGTAATATCACTGCTATCATCTATATAGTATTGAAATTTTCCGTTTAAAGATTTCGTCCAATAATCAGAATCTTCCCAATACCCATCACTTTTTTTGTAACTTGCCTGAACTCTGGCTGCAAAGTTTTCAGTCCCTAAGTTATAAGATGCTACCGTTCTTGAGTATCCATATGAACCGTATTCAGTTAAAACTGAACCTTCATTTTTACTTTTTGCTTTTTTAGTGGTAATAACGACAGCACCTGCTAAAGCATCATTCCCGTAAAGATAAGAAGCTCCACCTTTAATCACTTTAATTGATTCAATATTGTCAATATCAATATTTACACTTCCTGCACGTTCTTGAACAGGTACACCGTCAATAACAATCGCAACCCCTGGTTTTTCTCCCATATATACTTCAGTAGCTACACCTCTAATATGGATCTTATTTGAATCACCTTCATTTTTTCTAACTGTTACACCTGGAATCGTATTTAACACGTCTGCAATATTTTCTGCATGAAATACCTCAACAGTTTTTCCCTTCATAGTTGTTGTTGAAGAAACTTCTGTTTTCTTCGTATCAAACTTATCGTCAATAGTTGAAGACTCAACTTGAATACTCCCTAAATCAGTTGCAGACAGATTAAGTGCAAATGCACAAATTGCGGACAGTTGTATGTACCTTTTCATATAAAATTTCCCCTCCAAATTTTCAAAAATTATCAGAAATCTAACAGAAAAGTGTTACAAAAGTGTTAATTTTATTTCTTAAGCTTCATTTAATTACATTCCTTTTAACAAAAGAAAACAATAAGTATATATAATCTATCGTATTATTGGGAATTATTTACAAAATATAGAATTATTTTATTTTTGAATATTTTTTAAAACGTACAGCATGACTTTTTGGATTTGCTATCAGTTCTTTTTGGTACTCGATCATTTTAAAAAAGGGGGTTGTAAAGTTTTGCAGTTTTTGTCGCGGTATATTTTCTATATCCCAATGTTCTAAAAACTCTAGTACAACTTGCGTAGACTCGATCGTAGAGAGGTACGCTTCATCAGGTTGTACCTTGATCTCATACTGAGAAATTTTTTCAGTTGTAAAGCTAAGATGCTTGAGTGTGTTTAGATTTTTACTCAAAGTAAACATCTTTTTTGTACATGCCCATGTAGAGTCTATAATAAATATAGCCAATGGTTTAGAAGAGGTTTTTGGATTTTGTTCAGAGATATTAAGCGCATCAACAGAAGGAAAAAGGATGTAACTCTCATGTGTAGCTATGATCTCGTTTATTCGGGTATTTTCAGAGAAATCAATCCCTACAAACAGCTCTGAATTTTTTAAACTCTGATGTGTAAAATGTCCTGTATTGTTTTTGACTTTTTTGAACTCTTTAGGGTGCATCAACACTACAAACTTTGTCTGCGTATCTATATCTTCACAATACTTACACATACATGAGCTTTTAGGTCTATAACATCTGTAACATTTTTCACGATCGCCGTAATAGGTACATTTCATAAGTGCAATTATAATATAATAAACTTATGAATAATGAGAGATACGATCTAGTAGTAGTGGGAAGTGGTGCAGCAGGACTTATAAGTGCCGTTGTAGCAGCACGTAATGGTAAAAAAGTTCTTCTTTTAGAAAAACTCTCTAAAGTTGCCTCAAAACTCAAAGCAACTGGTGGTGGACGTTGTAACTTGACAAATACACTTTCAAATGAAGAGTTTATGAGCCGTTTTGGAAAAAACGGACGTTTTATGCAAGATGCTTTACACGGTTTTGATCATAATAAACTCGTAAATTTTTTAGAAAGTATCGGGGTTGAGACACATGCTCCTGATGGTTTTCGAGTTTTTCCAACATCACACTCTTCGCAAACAATTATAGATGCATTTTTAGATGAACTTACACGCTTAAATGTAGAGGTAAAGTGTGAGCAAAAAGTTGAAAGACTTTTAGTTGAAGGAACTTCCATTACAGGTGTAAAAACACAAAAAAGCACTTATAAAACAAACAACGTGATCTTGGCAACCGGAGGTCTTGGTTACACTACACTTGGAGCTGAGGGTGACGGCTATGCTTTAGTTGAAGAGTTAGGACACAAATTGACAGATCTTTCCCCTGCCATGATGCCGCTTAAAACAAAAGAGAGATGGCAGGAGAGTTGTCGTGCAGACACAATTGCTAAAGTGGAACTACGAGTTGATCTTAAAAAGTACAAAAAACTTCGTGCAAAAGGGGACCTTATCTTTACAAAAGATGGTATTCGCGGTCCTGTTGTACTTGACTTTGCAAGGGAAGTGACACCGATATTAAAAAAGTATGATGAAGTACCAATACTCCTTAACCTAACAAAAGGGAAAAATGAAGAACAGATCAGAGCTCATCTGAAAAAAACCTTTCTTGATTCACCCGATAAAACGATCGTTGAACTTGTACATACCCTACTCCCACTACCACTCTCTAGCGAGTTATGTAAATTAGCTGAAATCGATACTACACTTACTTATAGAAAAATTGATGGTATGAAAAGGGATAAACTCATACAGCTACTCGCATGGACACCGCTCACCGTGATTGGACACGACGGGTTTAAAATGGCAATGATCACACGCGGAGGTATAAGTTTAAAAGAGATCGATCCAAAAACGATGCAAAGCAAACTTATAAAAGGACTTTACTTTTGCGGTGAAATTATGGATCTAGATGGTCCTTGCGGAGGCTACAACTTACAATGGAGTTTTGCAAGCGGTTACCTCGCAGGAGATACTTGCATTTGATCTAAAAGGTATCTACTCTATATTTGCAAAATTCTCTGAAACAAAGTTCCAGTTTATAAGTTTCCACCAACCTTGTAGATAATCAGGTCTAAGATTTTGATAATCTAGATAGTACGCATGTTCCCATACATCACATGTTAACAGTGGCATCTCTTCATTTTGGAGTGGATTCTGGGCATTTGAATACTGACGAATAAGAAGTTTTCCCTCTTTACTCATCACAAGCCATACCCAACCTGAACCAAAGAGTGTCGCTGCTGCATCTAAAAATTGTGTTTTAAAATTATCTAACGATTCAAAATCTCTTTCAATCATATCTGAGAGTTCAACTGAAGGTGTACTTGAATCCGGACTCAAACAGTTCCAGTAAAAGTCATGGTTATATACCTGTGCGGCATTATTAAAAACTCCACCTTCTGCATTTTTTATAATATACTCAAGCGGTTTATCTTCAAAATCGCTGTTTTCTATCAGGCCATTTAATTTTTTTACATATCCGGCATGATGTTTACCATAATGATAACTTACTGTTTCGGATGAAATATGTGGTTCTAAAGCCGTTTCGCTATATGGTAGCGACATTAATTCAAACTTCATCTCTAACTCCTTGTTATTACTATATTTTCTTAATCATAACTCGATGGTTCTAAAGATACATATAAAATATTGAACTAATTTTGAGAACTAAAACTAATTGCTTCTATGATATACTATTGCTATATTATTTATAAGGAGCTGCTATGAAGAACTTACATACTAAACTTGAAGAGTACGCTAAAAAATGTGACGAAGTCTATTTGTCGGAACATTTAAAAGCTGTTATTGAAGAGGCAAATAGACATGTTGTAAATATAGATGTTGAAGAGTTATACGATATATCTAAAGATATTATCCTGATCGATGTTCGTGAACCTGAAGAGTTCAGTTCCGGCTATATTAACGCTCATACAGTACTAACTATTCCAAGAGGAAAGTTAGAATTTATGGCGATAGAAAAAGTAGCAAAACAGTTTGGGCAAGATGCACAGATTGTCACGTATTGTCTTAAAGGTCCTCGCGGTGCATTAGCAGCATACCAGCTTCAAAAACTCGGCTTCACTAATGTAAGAAATCTAAGTGGTGGAATCTTGCACTGGTTATCTAAAGGGAATACAATTCATAGTTATCTTGGAGAGCTTTCTTTAGCTTGAATAAATTAAAAACTAAAGAATCACATTATGAAGCTAAATAAAAAATATATTTTTATTATTTTTGTTATTTTACTAATTTCAAATCTAGTTACATTTAAATTAACATATGATTTTGTAGATATGAAATCTTTTTTATTACATACTCAACTAGATGCAATTAATTTAAAAGCATATGATCAAAACAAAACACAGTTTTTGGATTTAGCTATGAATGGTGGTATAGACTCTATATTAAATGATGCTGGTAAAATAGATAATGTTGAGAAATACAAATCGTTGTGTCAAGTGTTTGACAAGGAACTTTTTGAAATAGTTGAAAAGTATCATAGAATAAATCGAGAAAGATACGGAGAATCTCATTATCCAGAACTACAAACTAATATCGCAAAAGGTACTGCCAAGATGAAAAAATTGTGTAATGTTCAAAAATAATTATACAATTTTAAGAGTACTCATTCAAAATAACGAATAGATGCAAAGCCATATGCTTTTGCATCATCTACCTCTTTGATCTGCTTCTGTGTAACTATACCGCCTAAAGCAAACACTTTTATATCTACTTTTTTGATCAAACTTTTTAAGTCTTTGATCCCTTTTGGTTCACCTTTATTTGGCGAGGCAAAGATCGGACTGTATGTTACATAATCAGCCCCTAAGTTTTGTGCTTGGAAAACTTCATCGTGTGTATGTGTTGAGATCATAACTTCGAGTCCAAGTTCTTTTGCCTCTTTGATCTTTTCAAACTGTGTTGAAGTGAGATGCACACCTGCTGCACCAAGCTCTTTTGCCAAGTTAGGATCTTGATGTAAAAAACATTTCATTTTAGGATACACTTGACATACTTCGAGAAACTTTTTAGCATCTTGATCGTAATTGTCATTCTCTTTATCTCGGTACAAAATAAACTCCGGAGAATGCTTTTGTATCTGAAGCTCTAAAGTTGGTGTTAAAGTGGTTATAAAGTACTTTTTCATCTATTTAAATTTCAATCTTTGAAAGTCAACACTCTTGGGCGTTACATCTTCAACATATCGCTCTTTTAAAAGCTCTATGTGTTTCAAAAGTCGATCAAGCAGAAGGTGAGAGTAGCATCTTCATTCCAACACCTTTTCTATCTCATTTTCAAAATTGATAGCTTCGATCAGAGCCTTTACCTCTTCATACTCTGCATCTCCGCAAGTAGATAAAAAGTCATAACTCAGATCGATTGTTTTCATGGTTGGAACCGCTTTTGAAAAAGCAAAGTGATTGTATAACATACACCCAACGAAGTAATCTATATCGGAGGCCTCAAACTCACTGTATTGATACTCTTCATTCTCATAACGTGTGTGAAAAATGTTTAATGCTTTTTCAAGATTTTGATCCATCTGCTTCCTTTTTCTATTTTTATAATTATAAAACAATATTCTTACAATTTTATTGATATAATGTGTAAAAAAAGGATTTTAATGTATCTTCACAAAAATATTCAAGATATTGAAACAATGGCGCAAAGTGCCGGAAAAGGTGTTGGAATGAAGATGCTACTCTCACCTGATGAGTCGCCAAACTTTGCTATGAGAAACTTTACGATCGAAGCTGGTGGTTTTATGCCGCTACATACAAACTCTGTAGAGCATGAACAGTTTGTGATCAGCGGTAAGGCACTTGTAACTGTAGGTGATGAGAAGTTTGAAGCATCTGCCGGAGATGTTTTACTGATCCCAGCAGGTGTTGCACATTCATATGAAACGCTAGGCGATGAAACATACAGCTTTTTATGTTTAGTACCAAAAGCAGAGGACACTATTACAGTTCTTAGCTGTTAATATGAAACTTTAGCTATGATAGAGTCAACGTCGGCAAAACTTCAAAATATCTTTTTACCATCAACCAACAAAGCACTTGCACGGGTACTGCAAGATATTGCACCCGAGAAGTTTGCCCAGTTGGCTCAAGCTAAAGATCTCTCCTCAATTTTAACGAGTATTTTTAAAGACTCTGCAACCAATGATCTTCAAAACCAAAAACTTTTAGCACTCCTGCAAAACAACCCTACTCTAAAAGAATTAGGAAGTGTAAAAACAAGTATAAAAGAGTTTTTACTCCTACTGCAAAATGAAAAACAGAACCTACCGATAGAGAAAAATTTGCAAGCTATGATGGGTGATATTAAAAATATAGACGACAAGGTACTCAAAGCAAAACTTGAAAACTCGGGAATTTTTTTAGAATCAAAACTCAAAAACCTTAATCCACAAGATGCTAAAATACAAGAACTTTTGTCAAACGATTTTAAAGCTGCCCTTTTAAAAACAAAACAGGAGTTGCAAAACATTCCCTTTGACAATAAAACACAACTGTTTAACATCGTAGATAAACTCTCGCTGCAGATCGATTATTATCAACTTCTTTCACATCTCTCTAACGGTTCTGCTATGTATATACCGTACCATTTTGATGCACTTGAAGATGGAAGTTTTAGCATAAAAAAAGATACAAACGATGCCTACTTTTGCGATATTGATCTCACTTTAAAAGAGTACGGTGAACTTCATATACGACTAGGTCTTTTTGAGAAGAAGTATCTCAATGTAAATATTGCAACACCAAATCAAGAGCTACAACAACGTCTAAAAAGTGCAGTAAAAGAGTTAAAAGAGCAACTAAACTCTACCGGGTTATCTATAAAAGATATCCGTTTTATCGATCCCACTGAAACGAAATATCCTCAAGAGAGTGACGATATAAGACTAGGATTTGAGGTGAAGATATGAAACCAAAAGCAGCTGCACTTAAATACGATGCAACAAAAAGCTCTGCACCTAAAGTCACCGCTAAAGGGGAAGGGAATACTGCACAAAAAATTATAGAGATTGCAAAAGAAAACGATGTACCGATCAAAGAGGACAAAGACTTGATCGAACTACTCTCAAAAGTTGAACTCGATCATGAAGTACCACCTGAGATGTATAAAGCAATAGCTGAAGTTTTTAGTTTTATTTACAGACAAACAAAATAGTCTTTATTCTACAAATGCCGGAAGTACCACTTCAAAAACAGCACCTATATCTTCCTCTTCACTATTGTGTA
>JARRNV010000054.1:0-2842 GCA_037384685.1 Sulfurimonas sp. | reverse complement strand
ACCCCCATACTCCTTATGTCCGACAAATGGATCAAAAAGTTTATCTAAGATCGTATCATCTATCCCTTTACCGGTGTCTTCAAAACGGACAATAATCAAATTGTCTTTGTGTTGACATGAAATTTTTATAACGTTTTCGTCATATTTTCCATGTTTATCCAACTCATCTAATGCATTATTTAATAGAACTACCCATACCTGTTCAAGTCTTTGTTTTTGTCCAGTTACATAACAATTTAACAGATCTAATTTCATTCCAAATTCAAAAGGTATTCCTTGAAGTTCAATAGTTGCTATTTGTTTTGAACGATTGTACCCTAGTGTTATAGCCATTAAAATAGTCTCAACAATATCAACTTTCTCTTTTGCTTCACCACTTTGTTGCGACATCTCTCGCATGGATGTGACAATCCCTTCTATCCTTTTTAAGCCTTCAGAAACTTGTAAAAAATCTTTTTCTATATCCTTTTGAAAATCGTTGTTTTGGATCGAATCAAATCTCATTTTCAGTATTTCAATATTTCCTTTTACGTATGTTAGAGGAGTATTTATTTCATGTGTTATTCCAGCTGCAAGTTTTCCTATTACTGTAAATTTAGCATCATCCATACGCTCTGTATAATGTTTTCTCTGCATCTCTAAGTTTTTCATAACCTCCTGCTCCACACGAAGGTTAAGATAAAGCTCTTTCTCCTCTGTTTGTGTAATATCACTACAAAAACCTATATACCCTCGAAGAGTGCCATTTAACCTAATCGTGTTTGTATGATATTCTAATACTTTTGTAATACCATCATCATTTATTCTTAGAACATAATTTTGGTGTAACTCTACACTTAACTCTATGTCTTTTTCTTGAAGTTCTTGTGCAAATTCTAAATTAAAAATATCATTATCTTTTCTTCCAAGAACATCTTTTGAACTTAAGTTAAAGAGTTCTAAAAATGCATCATTACACTCTTCATAACAAAAATTTAGATCTTTTATAAATATAGGAATTGGAGCTGTATTTATGAGTGTTTTTAAATAGTGTAGGTTTTCCTGAAGTTGTTCATTAAGTTCTTGTAACTCTTTTAAAGTATTTTGCTCATTTTTTCTGACTGAAAAAAACCAAAATAAAACTGCAAGAAATAAAACAAAAGAGAGAAAACTCATAACAGTAAAAAAATGATGCAATAGCTGTATATTTGGATAGAGTTTAGTCTCTTCTAAAAGATATACAAACCCTAAAATACCGAAAAATAAAACAGCTAAAACACTAACAGAAAGCCAGTAAGTAAATTTTGTTTTCATTGAGATGCTGTAGCTAAATTTTCTATTTGTTCCTCTAAAGCTTTTAAAGATTCAAATGGTTTCATTACATAGTGTACAGCACCACCTCTGTGTGCATCTAAAACCTTATCTAACGTAGAATAAGCAGTCATCATAATGACTTTTAAATCTGGACATTTTTGTTGTAGCTTTGGCAACAACTCCAAACCATTCATTTGAGGCATCATAATATCTAAAAGCACTATATCTATGTTGTGATCGATCTCTTCAAGAGCTGTTAAAGGGTTCTTATATACTTTAACAGTATACTTTAATGTATATTGTAAAAAACCTTGCAACATATCTAGTATTTGCTTTTCATCATCCACAATCGCGACTTTTATCGTTCCCATAATTTTTTCTCCTAACCATTTAAGAGTAACTATATTCAAGGTAAGAAACTACCAACAACTAAAATTAACAAAAAAAGTTTAATCTTACATTATATAACTTCTGGCTTAATTTAACTTTATTTTAAGATTAATTGTTCGAGTTAGTAACTTTTCGATAAAATCAATTATATTAATACTGTTTTTTTATAACAAGAATATTTTTTAACATACTAAATGCAAATTATCAAGATTTTTTAAAATATATATGGTAGAATAAATCCACTAAATAAAATAATTGGTATTGCTCTATGTCAAAACAACAACAAAGCTCTTGTAAAAATTTGGAGCTTGAAGATCTTACTGAAGTTCCTATTACACAAGAACAGTATAATCAGATCATTAATATGCAAGAAGATATTCTTGGAATGATAGCTGATGGTGAAGAGAGTACTATGATATTAGATACTTTATGTTTATTGGCAGAAAAACTGCTAAGTAATGCTGTAGCTTCTATTATGTTACGCGACCCGGCAATTGGAACATTAAGTGTCATTGCAGCTCCATCTATCCCAGAAGTTGGACATAGAGCACTTGCAGGTCTACATCCGGGAGAACATGCTGGTTCGTGTGGAAATGCAGTTTTTCGTAATGAACCTCAATATGTTGTCAATACTTTTGAAGATCCAAGATGGGAAGATCTAAGAAAACTCGCTTATGATTTTAATTTATGCTCTTGCTGGTCTATGCCGATTCGAGATCAAAACTCAAAAGCTATAGGATCCTTTGCACTATCCTCTTTTGAACACCGTTCCCCTTCAGGCTTTCATAAAAAACTGCTAGAAATTGGTGCTAAGATTGTTAGTATTGTTCTTAAAAATATCCAAAAAGATCAAACGATCAAACTCTTCTCTCTAGCATCACAAAATGCTTCTGAAGGGATGATGATTACAGATGAAAACAACAAAATAATTGAAGTAAATCAAGCATTTAGAAATATTTACAAATACGAGAACAAAGATTTAATCGGTCAAGATCCAAAAGTACTCGCTTCAAAAAAACAATCTAAGGAGTTTTATAAAACTATGTGGGATAGTTTAGATAGAACTTCAAAATGGGCGGGAGAGATAATTAACGTAAATGCCTATGGAGAAGAGATTGTTCAGTGGCTTAGTATTAGTATTTTAGAAGCACCCCATAAC
>JARRNV010000053.1:0-5678 GCA_037384685.1 Sulfurimonas sp. | reverse complement strand
TATTTATTCACTACTTTTTTGTTTCCCAAACTGCACAGATGCTCGCACTTTTTTCTGTCTTTTTAGGAGTTGGTGTAAATGCTGGAGTACCCGCTGAACTACTTGCTTTAATGCTTCTTTTTGCAACGAACTTTAATGCGATGATCACACCGCAAGGATCATCTGCAAATGTTATCTATCTCGGTTCTGGATATATCCGATCAAAAGAGGTATACAAATATGGTGGAATCATTACACTGTTAAACAGTTTTATCTATGTTTGTATTGGGAGTTTTTGGATTGTAGCAGTGCTATAAAAGCAGAGAAGTTTTTCTCTACTTTTGTGCTTCTTTTAAAGAGTCTGCGATCAAAAATGCTAACTCTAAAGATTGATCAGCATTTAGACGTGGATCACAATGAGTGTGGTAACGTGAACTTAAATCCTCTTCTGTAACAGTGAAACTTCCACCGATACACTCAGTTACATTTTTACCAGTCATCTCCAAGTGAACACCACCTGCGTGAGTCCCTTCTGCTTTATGTACTTGGAAGAACTGTTTCATCTCAGTTAAAATATCATCAACCGGACGAGTTTTGTAGTTATTTGAAGACTTAATTGTGTTTCCATGCATCGGATCACATGACCAAACTACATTGAGACCTTCGCGCTCTACTGCACGGATAAGTGCAGGCATACCCTCTGCAACTTTGTTTGCACCCATACGAACGATAATGTTAAGACGCCCTGCTTCATTTTCAGGATTTACTGCATTTGCAAGACGAACGAGATCTTCTGGATCCATAGATGGACCTGCTTTGATACCGATAGGGTTTTTAATCCCTTTCATATACTCCACGTGAGCACCATCAAGTTGGCGAGTTCTATCACCGATCCAAACCATGTGTGCAGCTGTATTGTACCAGTCACCTGTGATCGAATCTTTTCTTGTAAACGCTTCTTCGTACGGAAGTAACAGAGCTTCGTGTGATGTAAAGAAATCTGTCTCACGAAGTGTTCTGTATGTTTTAGATGTGATTCCACACGCTTCCATAAATTTTAGTGATTGTTGAATATCATCAGCTAGTTTTTCATACTTTTGTGTAGCATCACCCTGATGAGCAAAATCTAAAGTCCACTTATGTACTTGGTGTAAATCTGCCATACCACCAGATGCAAATGCACGAAGTAAATTTTGTGTAGATGTCGCTTGGTTATACGCTTTGATCATACGCTCAGGATCAGGTACACGTGCAGTTTTCTCAAAATCAACAGAGTTAATGATGTCACCACGGTAAGAATCAAGTGTAATACCATCGATCGTCTCTGTGTCACTTGAACGTGGTTTAGCAAACTGCCCACCTAAACGTCCAACTTTAACCACTGGAAGTCCACCTGCATAAGTCATAACTACAGCCATCTGCATTAAAGCTTTAAAGGTATCACGAATATTATCAGCATGAAATTCACTGAAACTTTCAGCACAATCCCCACCTTGAAGTAAAAAAGCTTTTCCGTTTGCTACTTGTGCAAGCTGCTCTTTAAGTGAACGAACTTCTCCTGCAAAGACTAACGGCGGATAGTTTTTTAATTCTGCAAGAACATCATTTAACTTATTTTGGTCAGGATAAGTCGGTTGTTGTAAAATTGGTTTTTCTCTCCAGCTAGATGGCGTCCATATACTCATAATAATAACCTTAATATAATATTTTGCGCAATTCTACCTAAATATAATTAAAATCAAGATGAGAAGGTGTTTTTTTCCCTATTTTTCTATGAAAGTTTACTTTATGGTTATTTTTTGTATAATCGCCTTAGAAATTTCATGGAGTTTTCAATTGAAAAAAGATGACCTAAAATCACTTGTCACTCAACTATATAATGACCTCATTGATAATATTGATGCGCAAGAACAACCCGATAAAGACCAGGTTGCAGAATTTCTACAAGACTCTGCTATTACAATACACTCACTCCACGAAGATGAAATAGATACTATTGAACATGCAAAAGAAGCATTTGTTAATGCTTATAAAGTTATTGCTGAACAAGGGATAGTTTCCTATCAAGAAACAAATAATAAGTTCCTCGATTTAACAGAACAGCACCAAGCAAATTTAGAAAATTATAAAAACAACTCTTTAGTAGATATGGGGACTATTACAAGTAAATTTGATGAGATCCATAAACATATGGCTGATGAGATTGAAAGAGCAAATGGTGTCATCAACGACTTACATGCAAGAATAAGAGATCTTGAAGAGAGTTCACGTCTTGATCCGCTTACAAGAGTTTATAACAGACGTGCATTGAATGCTTATATAAATCAAATTTGTGACAAAGGTGATCTGCAACATGAGCTTCACTTTCTTATTCTTGATATTGACGACTTTAAAAATATTAACGATACATACGGTCATGTAGCAGGCGATAAAGTCTTAATCTTTTTAGCAAATCTTTTGAAAAAGACATTGCGTGACGGCGATAAAATTTTTAGATATGGCGGTGAAGAATTTGTAATTATTTTAAACAGAATCGATGATGATCACTGTGAACAAATCTCAGAAAGAATCTTAAAACTAGTAGGTTCAAATAAACTGATTTACAAAGGGACTACCCTACAAGTGACTGTAAGTATAGGTTCAACTACTTACCATGCAGGGGATACACTAGAGGATCTTTTAGAAAGAGCAGATACGGCTCTATACAGATCAAAAAACAACGGTAAAAATCAAATGAATATGGAAAAGAAATAAATGGAATTAAACTATTTTGATATTATAGCTGGAGTAATCATACTCCTACTAGGTTTAAAAGGGATTATTAATGGATTTTTTAAAGAGATATTTGGACTAGTAGGGATTATCGGCGGTATTTTTGTTGCTTCACGTGTCGGAGATGATGTCGGACAATACTTAAGCGATGCAATTTTTAATTTTTCAAATCAATCGGCTATTAGTTTTACAGGGTTTTTAGTATCTTTAGCTATTTTTTGGCTTTTAATGATTATCACCGGAATGATTTTTCAAAAACTAAGCAAATTAAGTGGTTTAGGTGCATTAGATAAAGTTTTAGGATTTGTTTTCGGTGCTAGTAAATTTTTCTTAATTGCTGCAGTTATAGCTTTTGCTATTAGCAACATTAAATCATTAAAACCTACATTAGACTCCATGATGGAAAATAGTATTTTATATCCGGTATTTGTATCTACTGGTGGATTTATTATGAAAATAGACCCTGTCGAAGAGGTTGCCAACGTAGAAGAAAACATAGATACTTTAACACAAAAAGCCGGAGAAGTAACGCAAGATATTGTAGAGAATTCAGTTAAACAACAAATAGATGAAATTAACAAAACAATTCAAGACATAAATATAACGCAAGAGAAATAATTATGGGAAACATAGAGACAGACTTTAACGACAGAACAATTGAATATAACCAACTTCTTGATGACTTTAAAAATCTCATCAAAAAGAATAATTTAAAGTTTACTATTCAACGAGAAGTTATTTTAGAGACTCTATACAATTCAGATGAGCACTTAACACCTGAAGAACTCCATAGAATTATTCAAGAAAAGTATCCGGAGCTTAAAACAGGTATTGCGACTATTTACAGAACATTATCACTTCTTGAAGATTCAAACATAGTTACATCATTATCTTTTGGTGCACAAGGGAAAAAATATGAACTTGGCGCGAAAGATCACCACGATCATCTTATCTGTACAGAGTGTGGACAAATCACTGAGTTTGTTGATGAAGAGATCGAAAAACGTCAACACAAGATCACCGAAGAGCTAGGCTTTAAAATGGTTGATCACTCTATGCAAATCTATGGTATTTGCAAATCTTGCCAAGCAAAAAAATAAAATTTAAAAAGAAAAGGAATAGTTTTTGATTTTTGACAATAAATTTGTACAACAAAGAATCCAAAAAGCAAAAGTTTTGAAAGAAACGGGCTTTAATCCGTATGCTAACAATTCTAAAAGAAATACAACAATTAAAAAATATATAAATGTAAACCAAGATATTTTTGAAAAAGAAGAGAAGCGTGACGAAAAACGCCACTACATAGTAAGTGGTCGTATCAAACTCCTTCGTATTATGGGAAAAGCTAGTTTTGCTAAAATCGAAGATGAAAGCGGAATGTTGCAAGTGTACATTGCTCGTGATAATCTGCCTGAAGGTTTTTACAACGAAACTTTTAAGAAAAACATTGAAGTTGGAGACATCATCGAAGTTGCAGGGTACCCTTTTGTAACAGGTAAAGGTGAACTATCTTTACACGTAGACGATCTAAAACTCTTAACAAAAGCGATCTCTCCATTACCTGAAAAATTCCACGGTATTACAGACAAAGAGATCAGATACAGAAAACGTTACCTTGATCTTATTATGAACTCTGAAGTACGTCGTACATTTCAGATCCGTTCACAAGTGATCTCACTGACAAGAAGATTTTTTGAAGACAAAGGTTTCTTGGAAGTTGAAACTCCTATGATGCACCCAATTGCCGGTGGAGCAAATGCAAAACCATTTGTTACACATCATAATGCACTTGGGATCGACAGATACCTCAGAATCGCACCTGAGCTTTACCTCAAACGTTTGATCGTTGGTGGATTTGAGGCTGTTTTTGAGATCAACCGTAACTTTAGAAATGAAGGGATGGATGCTACACATAACCCTGAATTTACTTCGATCGAGTTCTACTGGGCATACAAAACGTACAAAGACTTAATTGAGATCACAAAAGAGTATTTTCACTACCTTTTTGATCACTTAAATCTTCCAACAATTTTACCTTACGGTGATATGGAAGTAAACTTCGAAAATTTTAAAGAGATTCCACTTATACAGTCACTTTCTGAGATTGGTGGAGTTCCAGCAGATGTTGTAAACAATAAAGATAAAATCGTAGAATTTTTAAAATCTAAAAACATCGATGTAAACGAAGCTATGAACTTAGGTCAACTTCAAGGGGAATTGTTTGATGAGTTTGTTGAAGAAAAACTGATCGATCCGACATTCATTACAGAATACCCTGTGGAGATCTCACCACTTGCAAGAAGAAGTGATGAAAATCCTGATATCACAGAACGTTTCGAGCTTTTCATCGCAGGTCGCGAGATCGCAAACGCGTTTAGTGAGCTTAATGATCCTGTAGATCAGCTAGAGCGTTTTGAAGGGCAAATGGCTGCTAAAGACAGCGGTGATGATGAAGCACACGAAATGGATAGTGACTTTGTTGAAGCACTCAGCTACGGTATGGCGCCAACAGCTGGACAAGGGATCGGGATCGACAGACTTGTAATGCTCCTTACAAATGAGCACAGCATCCGTGATGTACTACTCTTCCCTGCTATGAAACCACTTAACCACGAAGTAAACTCTGACGAAGAAGAATAAAAAATAATTTACTAAGAGTGATAGGCTCTTAGTAAATTTAATCTTTAGCTTATATTTCTAAAATTCAATCTCAAACAATTTCTTTACCATCACCTATTCCTAATATATTTATCATTTTGCTAAACTATTACGATTTTTACTTAATATCTTGACATTTTGATAAGATATTACAGATATACGTTAATAGTTATACATAAAAACACTACAAAAATCTTTCAAATGTTTCATAGAAATCATCGAAAATTATAAGATTTTTATATAAAAGTCCTTGTTTATGCCATTTAACA
>JARRNV010000052.1:0-5776 GCA_037384685.1 Sulfurimonas sp. | reverse complement strand
CTTGAAACTATCTGTGTAGAAGAGGATCCTACTTACGAATATGACGTAAATATTGCAAAAATTCTAGAAAATGTTGGGATCCCTGCTGAACAACACAATGAACTTATGTCTACACTTGACAGTGCCGATAAATTCAAGGTACTCCTTGCACAAGTTCTTTATCCAAAACCTGACGTATTATTCCTCGATGAGCCTACGAATAACCTTGACATTGAAACTATCAGCTGGCTAGAGCATGAACTACAACGTCATGAAGGTACAATGGTAGTAATCTCTCACGATAGACACTTTTTAAATGCCGTTGTTACAAATATTCTAGATGTTGACTACCAAAAAATTCGTGAATTTACGGGTAATTATGACGACTGGTATATCGCTGCAAACGTTCTTGCAAAACAACAAGAGCTTGACAATGCAAAAAAACTAAAAGAGAAAGAACAGCTTGAAGCTTTCGTTCGCCGTTTTAGTGCAAATGCATCAAAAGCAAAACAAGCAACTTCAAGACAAAAACAACTTGAAAAACTTCAAATTGACGACATTAAACCATCATCTCGTCGTGATCCTTCTATCGTTTTCAAAGCAAAACGTGTAATGGGTGATGAAGCTCTAAATGTTATGGATGTATCGCACTCTTACGGTGATAACGAAGTACTTAAAAACGTATCTTTTAAAGTGAATCCAGATGAAAAAATTGCACTTATCGGTGGAAATGGTGTTGGTAAAACTACACTAATGAAAATCCTTATGGAAGAGCTAAAGCCGAGCATCAGCGGTGAGATCCACTGGGGTGCTACAATTGAGAACTCATACTTCCCGCAAGATACTGCGGATATCATCAAAAGTGACGGTACTCTTTACGACTGGTTAAGAGCATTTGATCCAAAACGTGAGATCGCAGAGATCAGAAACTGTCTTGGGCGTATGCTTTTCTCAGGTGAGCAACAAGAAAAATCGGTATCTTCGATCTCAGGTGGGGAAAAACACCGTATGATGCTTTCAAAAATGATGCTTGAAGGTGGAAACTTCTTACTTTTAGATGAACCTACCAACCACCTTGATCTTGAAGCGATTGTCGCACTTGGTGAAGCACTTCACGAATTTAAAGGAAACGTTATCTGTGTATCTCATGACCGTGAATTATTAGATGCGTTTGCAACTCGTATTATTGAACTTCATGAAGATGGAACTTACATAGACTTTGAAGGTAGCTACGAAGAATTTGCTGAGGCCAAAGAGGCTGGTAAGCTTTAATGGATTATAAAAACTTTTTAGGTTTAGGAATTGCCGGAAATTTTGCACTTCATTTAGCACAAGCCGGAGAATTAGAAGACTTTAAAGATGTAATCACGGAAGATGAGGCAGCTCCTAAAGGGATGTTCCCTTTTTACCTTCCATGCGATAAATCTGTTTCAGCACCGCTAAATTACAAACCGAAGGAGATGCTCTTTACATATCCACTTTCTAGTGACACGATCACACTTCCTGCACAAGATGTAAATGTGCAAGCTGAACCTGAAGTTGGACTTGTATGTGAATTCGAGTATGAAAATGATCAAATAAAAAATATCATTCCTACCCATTTTGGAGCTTATAATGACTGCTCTATACGTGTTGCAGGTGCTTCAAAAATCAGCGATAAAAAGAACTGGGGTGAAAACTCTAAAGGTATTAGTAAAAAACTTTTTAAAATAGATAAGTTTAGCGATGGCGGTATTATGGACAATTTCTCCATTGCCAGTTTTTTAAGACGTGATGGGGAAGTGCACCCTTATGGTGAAGATGTAGAGTTAAGCGGTTACAGCTACTTTTACGAAAAACTTACGGAGTGGATAAAAAACCAGATAAATACACAAAAAGAGTATGGTCCACTTGAGCCGATTAACGAATATATTAACGCTTGTAATAAACCGACACAAGTGATTATAAGTATTGGAGCTACACGTTACACTCCATACGGCGAAAGCACTTTTTTACGCACCGGAGATGAAGTGATCGTAGTTGTATATAACCATACAAAAATAGCAGCCTCTAAAGTTAAAAAAACTATTCAAGAGAGTACATACGATTCAACAATTATGAGTGTACTTGCCCAAAAAGTACAGTAATTCATATGTCACGAGGAAAAAAGCTTGATCTCTTCATCGGTGCACAAATCGATGATAATTGGAGTGAAGTTCAAGAGAAAAAAACAAGTTCAAAAAAAGAGAGCTTAACTCCTCAAAAACATCAACTCTTTTTCTCTAAAGAGAAACGTCGCGGAAAAGTTGTTACCCTTGTAGGAGAGTTTCAACTTGAGAAACAAGATGCAGATACAATCTTAAAAAAACTCAAAAAGAGACTTGGCTGCGGCGGTGCTTTTAAAGATGGGTTTATGGAGTTTCAAGGGGAACTCAAAGAGAAACTTCGCCCCCTGTTAGTTGATGAAGGTTTTAATTTTAAACCAAAACATTAAACATTAAACATCTAAATCTTCATCTTCATTTTTATGTTCAATCTCAAATACAATATCTAAAACTTTAGCAGCTTCAATAAATGAACTGATTGCCAAGAGTACGGATCTATTAGAGTTTAGAAAAGCTACTACTATTTTTTCATCTAAAGAGTCTTTTTCAAAATTTTTTGTAAGTTTTTGTACAAAATTTCTATTCTCTTTGAGAATCTCTTCATGATTTTTCAAAATTATTTCATATGCCGTCTCTTTGTTTGAAAATAGAAGTGCATTACGAATCGCTTTAATAACATTTTCCCTAATTAAATTAAAATAATAAGTGATTTTTGGATCATCGGTTTGTGAAAACTGATCGACATTATGTTTTATATCTTTTATAATTCTTGCAGCATACACAGACTCACGTAAAGAGCTATACAAGGTATCTAAAGCTTCTGTTTGTTGTTGTGTTAATTGTACTTCACTGATTTTATTAAGGTAACGTATAGTTTCAAACTCAATATCTTTGAAGTGTTCATACCTCTTGTTATAGTCAAATTCGTACTCTGTAGTAGAGCTTTGCACTACATCATAAGGAGATTTTTCACTTTTTAATACCTCACTCGGTTTTAAGTTCATAATTAATGCAGTAAATTTTATAGAGTTTATAAAGAGATTTGAGATCTCATTTCTAATCGCTATTAAAGCACTCTCTGCAACACTCGGATCAACTAAATGGATGTACTTAGTTGAGACCTCTTTTTTACCTACGAACAGTTTGTTTAAAAAGTGTGCTATGTAGTTAATAAAAGGACTTAAAATAATTACACCAAGAACATTAAAAATAGTGTGAAAAACAGCTAAAGCCGTAACATAATCATCTTTAAAACCTAAAACGTTAAAAATAAAATAACTTAATTGCGATAAAAATATAAAAGCTACCACTGCCGTAATAAGATTAAATAAAATATGTGCAACAGCCACCCTTTTTTTATACGCAATACCACCAATTGCTCCTAAAACAGCTGTTACAGTTGTTCCGATATTTGTACCGATCACCATAGCAGCTGCCATATCAAAGGTTAAGATTTGGCTGCTTAAAGCACTTAAAATAATTGCCGTTGCTGCAGAACTTGATTGAATCAAAGCAGTTATAATGACACCGAGAATTAAAAATACAATAAGTGGAAATTTTTGATAAAGTGCAAGATCAATACCTACTGCAAACCCCTCTATAGCAGTTTTTAAGATATCTAACCCCATAAACAATAAGCCAAACCCGACAAATATCTTTGCAAGTGCACTTATTTTTTTATTTTGAACAAACATCAAAACAATTCCGCCTAGTCCTATCATAGGAAGAGCGAAGAGTTCTATTTTTACTTTAAATCCTAAAATAGCAACCAGCCATGCTGTAACAGTTGTACCCATATTTGCACCGAAAACTATCCCTATTGCAGCTTCAAAAGTGATAAGTGAGGCACCGACAAATGAAAGTGTCATAAGGGTTACAACTGAGGAGCTTTGTAAAAGTGCAGTTGAGACTCCACCCGTAATTATTGCTTTAAAGTTTGTTTGTGTTGAACGTTTTAGCCATTTTTTAAACTTCATTCCAGCAAACTCTTTTAGGGCAAGCTCCATATAAGCCATCCCAAAAAGAAACATTCCTAATCCACTAAAGGCCTCAATAAAATTGTACATATTCTACCTATGCGTTTACAGTTTTAGCAAGAGTTACATTTGTAGTAATTTGGTATCTATCACGACCACCCTCTTTTGCTTCATACAGCATCTCATCTGCACGCGATATCAAAACTTCATCAGCAAGTGCATCATCTGCAATACAACATACTACACCGACTGAGACAGTCACATAATCACTTACTTTGGACTTTTCATGTTTTAACTCTCTTAACTTTACAGCGCTTAAAAGTTTTCTTGCTAAATTTGCACTATCAGATTCATTTGTTTGACTAAGTAGTATTCCAAACTCCTCTCCACCAAGACGAAATACATAATCACTTGGACGTTTCAATGTATCTTTTAACACTTTTGCTACCGTTTTTAAAGCAAAATCACCTTCGACATGCCCGTATGTATCGTTATACTGTTTAAAGTAGTCAATATCTAGCATCATAAAAGTTATGTATGTTTTATCTCTCTTTGCACGTTTAAGTTCTCTTTCGTATATATGATTAAAATAGCGTCTGTTGTAGAGGTTAGTGAGACTGTCCGTGTAGGAAGCACTTTCAAGCTTTTTGTTTGCACTTTTTAATTTTTTGGCAATCGCATGGAGTTTGGTATGATCTTGTTGAATACTTTTAAATACATATGCAGAGATTACAAAAACAGCGACAATTACAAAAATAAGAACAAGCCCAATATTAAGTGCCATATCTTCATACTTATTTAAAAACTTCTTTCTCTCAAATTGTGCTACTTCGATCTCATAATTGATCAGTTTTTTTATAATACCGTGTAGTTTATATATTTTATCTTCAACTTTATCGAGTGAAATTTTTGCAGGGTCTCCCCCATTTTGAAGATAATGCAAAATAGTTTTAAATGATTTGTTTGTATTTCTTATCTCTAGATCTACATAGTCAACATAAGCGACTTCCTCATCTCTTTTAAAGTGTAGCGAATAACTTTTCCATTTTTTGTTGATATATTTAAGAGATTGTTCTATGTTTTGAGTAGCTTGCAGAGGCGATATCTCTTTTCGACTCACCTTATGAACAGAATCAGAGATCCCGTTTCTGTAAGTGTGCACTATCTCGTTTAGCTCCGTTACAGGCACTAATGAACCAAAATATAAGGAGTCCATATTTCTCTTCATTGCATTGATATAACTTGCCCCTACTACCCCGACAAATACAAGAGCAAGTGTAATCAATACAAAGAGGAAAAATAGTTTACTTCTGAGTTTTAAGGCTTCGATAAATCTCAAATTGACTCCTTATCCTGTCGCGAACTATTAAGCATCTTTTGTGCCACTAAATATTATAATTCACAAAAACAAAGAAGTATGGACCATGGAAGCAAAATCAATTAGAGCAGATAAATATCTAGACAGTTTTGAGATACAACAACACCTTCAAAATGTCGAGTATATCATTATGGCTACACCATCTCCTGAGAAATACAAAGCAACGCCTTTACACTTTACTATTTTTCTCAATACTCCTGAAGAATTACCGGCAGAAGTAAAACAACCTGTTTTAGATAAATTTTGCAGTGATTACAAAATTACAAATCCAACAGAAGTTTTAAGTCAGTTAATGCCTGTCGGTTTTGCTGTATCTGGAGAACAAGACACTCCTATGCCTATGTTACTGGTTAAACAAC
>JARRNV010000051.1:0-5786 GCA_037384685.1 Sulfurimonas sp. | reverse complement strand
GAGAGTACACCTTCCAGAGCTGTAAAAAAAGAGAAATTGTGTAGTATTAATACACCTAAAAATATAGCGCCAAAAAGTGAAAGCAATACATTTCGTGTGTAAAGAGCTAAAAATATTGCCAGTATTGGGGGAATGATGGATAAAAATGTAGGTTCTATTTGAGTGCCTTAAAACTCTATCTCAAAGAGCATAATTCCACTTCTACCGAATGTTTCTTTATAATCTACACACTCTTTTTGCTCAACAAAACTAAACCCTAGTTTTTTGTAAAACATCTCTATTTAACGAGAGCCTATCTCTATAATCGACTGTGATTTTCTATAACCGCGAAGTCTTGCTGTGAGTAGTGACTTTTTCATGAGAGCTTTTAACACACCCACATCTACGAAATTATCAGACTCTTCCATAAAATCAAACATAAGTGTACTTTTTCTAATCTCAAAAGTACAATCGTAAAATGCTTCTAAAACACCACTGGAATCTTCACAGCACCCTATCTCTTTTAAAGCTTTTTCAAAAGTTTCTTGGTTAGAAATTCGAGGTTCATAGCTACATAGTGTTCCTACGTCTTGCCCATTTATCTGAGCTATTAAAAAGTTTTTATAATGGCAGTGACTTTTAGACTCTGTTTGTGTAAGGTTTTCTAACTTACTAAGTATTTCCTCTTCTGAAGCCATATCAAATAAAAAGTCAAACAGACCGACTTTTTTACCGGCACGAGAACTTTTTAAAATCATCTGAGCAAGAAAAGGTGCATCATCTGCAACAGCTTGTTTAATTGTCACACTCATTATATTTTCCATCTTTTATTTAAATCAAATCTTTCTAATAGTAACATACTTTATGATAAAAGTTTTCTTAATCCTAATAAGTTTTTTCTATTGTCTTTTAAACGCCCAACAAATAGTGCTTGTAGTAGCCGATAATTTCGATACAAACAAAGCTGTTCTATCCGCCTATGACGGGGAAAAAGAGGTATTTACAGATATTGATGTAAATATTGGAAAAAAAGGGCTTGGTTGGGGTCTTGGTGTCAAAAATATAACACATAAGGCAGATGAACCTTTAAAAATGGAAGGGGATAAAAAAGCACCTGCTGGAATTTTTGAACTTGGCTTTGCTTTTGGATACCAAGATAAACTTGCACTTCACATCCCTTACATTCACGCCGATGAAAACCTTCTATGTGTTGATGATGTAGATTCAAGGTTTTATAATCGATTTGTCAATTTTGACAAAGGCATTAAAAGTTATGAACATATGAAACGTAAAGATCAGCAATATAAATATGGTCTTGTAGTCGTTCACAATCAACAACAAGAGAAAAAAAGAGGTTCTTGTATATTTTTACATATCCAAAAAGAGAAAGATCATCCAACGGTTGGATGTACATCTATGCAAGAAAAAGATTTGTTGAAAATTTTGAAGTGGTTAGATAAAGATAAAAATCCGATACTTATTCAAGTACCGAAGATCTATCTTCCTGAAGTTTACAAACTCTATCCTGAATTAAAGAAGAACTAAACTATTCATCCTCTTTAGTCATTTTGTCTTTTGCTTCAATTCCCATAAGAGATAGCCCTGTTTTAATGCTCAGTGCTACTACTGAGAGAAGTTTTAACAGTTTTGCTTCATCTTCAGTTCCAATGATACGAACATCATAATAAAACTTATGCAGTGAAGCTGCCAGTGCTTTTAGATAATCCGGAAGTTTTTGGATCTGACGAGAGCTAAACGCATCTTCGATCACTTCAGGAAGTAAAAGTGCGTCAAACAGTAAAGTATCTGCATTTTCACCAAGATTTTTCAAACTTGCATTTGCAATATCCTCGCTTGAAACCTCTGCTTTTTCTAAAAGTGTTTTAATTCTAGCATGAGCGTATTGAATGTAAAAGATAGGGTTTGAACTGTCTTGTTTTTTAAACTCACTGAGATCAAACTCTAAGGCAGTATCACTCTTTTTACTCGCAAAAATATAGCGAAGTGCATCTGATCCGATCTCTTCAACAATATCGCTCATAAGTATTACATTTCCGGCACGTTTACTCATCTTATACGGCTCGCCGTCTTTGAGCAGACTTACCATTTGAGAAAGCAGTACTTCAAGTTTTTCGCTGTCGTATCCAAGATACTCAACAGCAGATTTTACACGAGCGATATATCCGTGGTGATCAGCACCCCAGATGTTGATGTAGTGTTCATATCCACGCTCAAACTTTTGATTATGGTATACAATATCACCAGCTAAGTAAGTTGGACGTCCATCTTCACGAACAACTACACGATCTTTTTCATCACCTTTAGCCTCTGATGCGATCCAAGTTTTACCGTCATTCTCGTAAACACCCTCACCCATCTTAGCCATAACACGATCCCAATCAGCGTAAAGTGTAGACTCATATACAAAAGTATCAAACTTGATATTTGTATCGCCTAGGTCTTTTACAATGATCTTCATCACTTCATCTTTAGCCCACATTGCAAGCTCTTTTTGACGTGACTCATCGCTAAAAATTTCACGACCGAATTTTGCTTCAGCTCCGG
The DNA here is from genome assembly GCA_037384685.1 of Sulfurimonas sp. Lineage (GTDB taxonomy): Bacteria > Campylobacterota > Campylobacteria > Campylobacterales > Sulfurimonadaceae > Sulfurimonas. Next base: position 3,242 of record JARRNV010000051.1, on the reverse strand, counting down.
CAGCTAAATCTTCTAAATAATCTCCGCGATAATATGCTTCGGGATACTCAACATCTTCTTTTAAAATATTTTCTCTTGCATAAAGTTGAATAGAAAGTCCTAAAAGATCGATCTGATTACCTGCATCGTTTACATAGTACTCTGCTGTTATATCATACCCAAGATGTTTTGCTAGACGGTACAATGTATCGCCATAAACAGCACCACGAGCATGTCCAATATGCAACGGTCCTGTAGGATTTGCAGAAACAAATTCTAAAAGTACTTTTTGATTTTTTTCTTGCGTACCAAATTCACTCGGATTATTTAAAGCCCAAGATGCATACTCTGCTAAAAAGTTCTCACTTAAACGGAAGTTTAAATACCCTTTTACAGATTCTACAGAAGTAAATTCATCGTTATCTTCAAAAGAATCTGCCAACTCTTCTGCGATCACCATTGGTGATTTTCGTAGTTCTTTTGCTAATGAAAAAGCGATTGGTGTAGCAAAGTGACCAAAAGAGCGATCACGTGGTTTTTCTAAAACAACCTCACGACCAAGCTTGTCGCGAAGTATCTCTGATACACGTTGTTTCAATGTTATTACGCTTGTGTAGTATTTTTCGGAGTTTCAGTGTTTGATGCTACTTCAGTATCACCTTCAACTTTTTTAGGCTCTTCTGTAGCTGCCACTTCATTATCAACTTCTTTCATTTCATCTTTGAAGTTTTTAATACCTTTCCCTAAACCTTTTGCTAAATCAGGTATTTTTTTAGCTCCAAATAAAAGTACAATAATTCCAAATATCAGCAGCAGTTCTGTTCCACTAGGCATACCCATGAGTTTTTCCTTTATCTATTTTAAGTGTGAGATTATAGCAAATTTTTCTATTAATAAAATTAATAACCTATTCGACTAAATATCTTCCCACTGTTGCACAAAATTATTGATCTCTTCGTTAGCAATTTTGAAGCGCGAAGTTTTTGCAATTAACAGCAGTTTTTCAGCAGCTGCTTGTAAATCATCGTTTACCAAAAGAAACTCATACTCACTAACACGCTGAATCTCTTTTTTTGCCATTTTTATACGACGTTCGATCACCTCTTCATCATCTGTTGAACGATTGCGAAGTCTTTTTTCAAGTTCACTGAGTGTTGGTGGAGTGATAAATACAGATGTTGTAATATCGCCAAGTCTATTTTGCACGGCAGTATTTCCCTGTACATCGATATCAAAAATAACTAACTTCCCTTCTGAAAGTGCTTTTTTTACAGGTTTAAGTGAAGTGCCGTAATAGTTTCCATGTACAGTGGCATATTCTAAAAAGTTATCATCTTCTATATCTTTTTTGAACTCCTCTTCACTCACAAAATGGTAATGTACACCATCTTCTTCACCGGCTCTCATTGGACGAGTTGTAGTTGATATAGAGAAGTAACAGTTTCCAAGTTCATCAAAAATTTCATTTATTAAAGAACTTTTTCCTGCCCCGCTTGGACCTGAAAGAACTAACACTGCACCGTTTATAGAACTCATTTATCGTCACCTATTGTAATATTTATACTGATTTTTTGTCCTTTTAATGATGCTGCTATGTCTTTGTCACTTAATGCTTCAAGTAATTTTTTAAGTGCTTCTACACCGTCATTTTCACTTTCTTCTTCAACAACTTCTTCTTGTTGTTCTTCCTCTTGTTCAACCTCTTGAATCTCTTCTATCTCTTCAGGTTCTTCCGATTCTTCAAGTGCATCTTCTTCTTGAGCATTCTCTTCATCATCTATAGCTTCCTCTTCAACTTCTTCACCAAGAGCAAGTTTTAACTCATTGCTTGAGAGTGACTCTATGTCGAAATCTATTTCGCTATCAAGGTCTTCTTGTGTTAATTGACTAACAGCATTCTCAATTTCTGCTGAAAGATCTTCATCAGTCTCATCTTCAGCTATCTCCTCTGCAAGCTCTTCAGGAAGCTCTTCTTCAGGGAGTTCTAGTTCTTCACTCTCCTCTGCAATATCTTCAAGTTCATCTAATTCATCAGGAAGTTCTAACTCCTCTTCATCTGCGCTCTCTTCTTCAAGCTCCTCAGGAAGTTCTTCATCTAAACTATCGAGCTCATCCGATAGCTCTAGATCATCAGTAGTTTCTTCTTCTGCTACTGCTTCATCTAAACTCTCTAATTCTTCCGGTACTTCAACCTCTTCCTCTGAACTCTCTTCTTCCGAAGTCTCCTCATCAAATCCATCTACTAATGCATCTAAATCAAAATCTTCCTCAGCTGTTTCTTCTTCGGCAGTATCATCTGTTGTAACTTCCTCTTGAGGAGTTTCTTCTTCAAACTCATCTACGAGTGCATCAAGATCAAACTCTGTACCGTCATCCTCTGTTTCTTCTTCAGGGAGTTCTAGTTCTTCACTCTCCTCTGCAACATCTTCAAGTTCATCTAATTCATCAGGAAGTTCTAACTCCTCTTCATCTGCGTTCTCTTCTTCAAGCTCCTTAGGAAGTTCTTCATCTAAACTATCGAGCTCGTCAGGTAACTCTAGATCATCAGTAGTTTCTTCTTCAAGCTCTTCAGGAAGTTCTAACTCCTCCTTTACACTCTCTTCTTCATTTTCTGCATCGGCTTCATCTAAAAGATCTTTCACTTTTTGTGCCTCTTCAGAATCTAAAACACTCTCCCCTTGAAGCTCATCATCTTCACCAATAAGTAGATCATCATCTAGATTATCACTTAACTCACTATCTAATTCAGGAAGTTCGTCATCTAAACTGATCTCCTCATCAAGTTCCGGAAGCTCATCGTCTAAATCTATCTCATCATCTAATTCCGGCAGTTCACTATCTGTATCGAGTTCGTCTTCTAGCTCAGCAATCTCTTCTTGCGTTTCATTATTTGCTTCAAATAGTTCATCTGTACTATTTTCAAGCTCTTTGCCTAAAACAGCAAATAGTTCCACTAAATCTGTCGGTAAAAACGGTTTTTTCAATGTAGTAGTAAACGCTGCAACACTGCTAGCATCTCTTGAAACTATATAGAGTGACTTTGTAAAGCTTACCTTAGCAATGATCTCTTGTAAAAGGGTATCGGTATATTTTGTATCGTCAACAACAAGTAAATCATAACTTCCAGATGGTTCAATCTCATCTACACTTCCAACCACATCTAACTCATCTGAGGTCTTCTGTGCACTTAATGTAACTAATTTTGTAACAACTGGATTATCATTTAAAAGTAAGATTTTCACTTGTTTTTCCTTCGACAAATA
>JARRNV010000050.1:0-5816 GCA_037384685.1 Sulfurimonas sp. | reverse complement strand
ACAGATTTCTCTTATGCAAAAAGTTTTGATAGATCGTATGAAGAGCGCGCACTTGAAGCCTTGAAAAATATTCAAAAGCTTGTCAGCAGTTGCAAAGGTGCTTCTGCGACTTTACAAAAAGCGGTGAACTTAGAGAGTTTTGAGGAGCTGTTAAATACTACTTGGGTTTATAAAGAGAGTTTAGAGTATTGGGTTTTTAAAAAGTGTTATATTCCTGCAATGGATTCAAATCTTCAAGTGATCCAAGAGTGTATCCAAGAGCATTTTATCCAGCGTGAACAAAACTTTTTTTATGGGCTTAACGAACTTGTAGATATTTATAAAAAGTCAAAAAAAGCGCTGTATATTGAGGATAGTGAGCTCAGTTTTTCAGATGTGACACTTTTAGTGTATGAGATTCTGCACCGCTTGGATGACAGTGAATTTTTATATTTTAGACTTGATGCCACAATAGAGCATATGTTACTCGATGAGTTTCAAGATACCAGCATCATCCAGTATGAGATCTTAAAGCCTTTGATCAATGAGATCACATCCGGAACTGGAGTAGCAGAAAATGGAAGTTTCTTTTTTGTGGGGGATGTGAAGCAGTCTATTTATAGATTTCGCGGGGGAGTATCAGCTCTTTTTGGCGAGGTAGCAAAAGAGAATGCTACTCAGATCGAAAAACTGCGTGTAAACTACCGTTCACAAAAAGAGGTTGTAGAGTTTGTTAATAACACCTTTGAGGGCAAAATAAAAAACTACACACCGCAACTCGTTCGCCCTGAAGCGCAAAACGGATATGTCTCGATCAAAACAAATGATGAGCTTTTAGAAGAGACACTTGAGCATGTAAAGATGTTGCTAGAACTCGGAGCAGATCTAGATGAAATCGCAATACTGTGTGCAACAAACGGTGACGGAGAGGAGATCAAAAATCTTCTTAGCACAAACGGGATCGATGTTGTCACTGAAACCACTACAAAGCTGATCAACCAGACAAGTGTGAAAGCTGTTTTGGAGTATTTGAAATATCTTTACTTTGGTGAGGAGTTGTACAAACACAACTTCTTTGCGCTGATCAACAAAGAGGTTGAGTATATAGAAAAAATCGATCTAAACAGGGTAAAACTACTTGATCTGACTAAAAACATAATAGATCGCTATCAACTCTTTGAAAATGACTTTCACCTTATGCGTTTTATGAATGCTGTGCAAAACTATCAAGATATTGAAGCGCTGTTGTTTGAATATGAACGTATGGAGATTGCAGCAGCTGCAAGTGACATCAGCGGTGTGCGAGTACTTACTGTACATAAGTCAAAAGGGTTGGAGTATGAACACGTCATTGTAGTTGATCGACTCAAAAAAGCACCACCATCACGTGATAGCATCATCTACAAGTACAATGGTATAAAATTAGAAAGCATCTACTTTCGGATGAAAAACAGAGATCTGATCGATGAGGATTATAAAGAAGCATTAGATAAAGAAAAAGAGTTGATCGAAGAGGATAGTTTAAATGCACTCTATGTTGCTTTCACACGTGCCAGAGAGAACCTTTTTATCATTAAAAAAACAAAAGACTCTGCTTTTGATCTGTTGGAAGTTGAAGATGCCTCTTTTGGAGTGTTAAAGTGTGAAGTAAAAGAGAAAAAATCAAAACCAAACTATCCACCTTTGCACTACAAAGATCTTTACTATGGGACACAAGTAGAGCTTTTAGCCTTAGAAGATGAAAAAGAGCAAGATTTAGCGAGTATAAACTTTGGTCTGGCAACCCATTATACTTTAGAGATGATCGAATCTTTTGAGTTAAGTGCACTTCCAACAGCTTTAGATATGTGTGCCAACAAGTTTGGCTTTTCACTCGAAGATAACGATTTTGATGAGATTAAAAACAGAGTGGCAAAGTTGCTCGAGAATAAACAGTTTTTAGAACTGGTTGATGGGAAATGTTTTAAAGAAAAAGCGATCAAATACAAAAATAATCTCCGCTACATCGACCTGCTTGTACAAAAAGATGATGGTTGGGTGATACTTGATTATAAAACGGGTGAAAATTTTAGTGATGAATACCATGCTCAAGTAAGAACATATATAAAAGCGGTTGCAGAGATCACAAACCAAAAAGTAGAAGGGTACCTCTGCTATATATTAAGTGACAAAGTAAAAATAGTTCAAGTCTAAACTCTAAGCATCGGATTAAAAGCTTTTGTGCTGAGGTTTAACGATTGTCCTATCCTCAAGTCTTTGATCTCATCATCACTCACAACCACCTCTACGATCTGCTGACCGATCGAGATAACGGCGATATTGATTACATCAACTTTTATGATGTCTAAAAGTTCCCCGTCAAATGAAAACTTAGCACTCCCCGTTGTTTTTAAAAGTATCTTTCTAGGCGTTCCGTCACTTGTGATTTTCCCATGATCAAGCACTACTACACGTGATGCCAAACGGTAAATCTCACTTGGATCGTGGCTTACCATTAGTGTAGTGATATTAAACTCTTTATGGAGTGTGAGTATCTCATGTTGGAGTTTTGTGCGCATATCTGGATCGAGTGCTGAGAGCGGCTCATCGAGTAAAAGAATTTTTGGTTTATTCATAAGTGCACGACTGAGTGCTACACGTTGTTTTTGTCCACCGCTTAGCTGATTTGGGAGTCTGTGTTGGAGTTCTGTGAGCTCTGTAACTTCTAAAAGGTGTTGTGCAAGTTCTTTGTCTTTTTGAACAAATAATAGGTTCTCTAGTACGCTCATGTTTTCAAATAGGGCATAGTCTTGAAAGACAAATCCAATCTCTCTTTTTTGCGGAGGGAGATGCAGTTTGTCATTGAGCCAAATAGAGTTGTCGACTTTGATCATCCCATGTGCGTTTTCAAGCCCTGCAAGTGTACGAAGCAGGGTTGTTTTTCCACTTCCGCTTTTTCCACTGATCGCTACAAATTCCCCCTGTTTTATATGTAGATCTACATTAAGATCCATACTCCCTTGTGCACCTTGAAGCTGTTTGTTTATATCTATATGCACCATTAGTGAATTCCGATCTTGTTTTGGTATCTGCGGTTAAAAATATAGACACTTAGTAGCACTGCAAAACTGATAAATACCATAATCGCAGAATATACATGTGCCATAGAATAATCCATAATCTCAACCATCTCATAGATAGCAACAGAAGCAACTTTCGTCTCACCAGGAATGCTTCCCCCAACCATTAAAACAACACCGAATTCCCCTACTGTATGGGCAAATGTAACAATGATTGCAGTCAAAAGAGCGGGTTTTATGTTTGGCAGTGCTACATGTAAAAGGGTTATAAATCTTCCTTTTCCCGCAATGTAGCTCGCTTCGATCATATTTTTGTTCAGTGATTCAAAACCGCTTTGCAGCGGTTGTACCATAAAAGGCAGTGAGTAAAATGCACTCGCAACAACAAGTCCGGTAAAAGAAAATACCAGTTTTATATCGAAAGTATCTTCAAAAAACGCACCGATTGGTGAGTTGTGTGAAAGTGCTACAAGTATGTAAAAACCTAAAACCGACGGTGGTAAAACTATCGGCAGAGCAGTTACGCTTTCTAAAAACGGTTTCATTTTAGAACGTGTTTGCGAGAGGTACCACGCAAACGGTAGAGAGATAATAAAAAGCACAAGCGTTGTGATCGCAGCTAATTTAAAAGAGAGTAAAAAAGGTGTAAAGTCGATCTCGTGAAGTGCTACCATTTAGTTATCCATCACAACCAAAGAGAGATCACTTTCGTTAATAAACGCATACACTTCATCTCCCTCTTGTAAATTTAGTTTTTTTGCTTGGTGTGTTGTTAAAAGTGTTTCTAAAACATTTCCTAAAAAATCTAGTTTAATATTTGTAAGAATCGTTCCATACTCTACTGAAATAACTGAACTTTGCAGTTGATTAGCCATACTTATATCTTCGCTTTTGTTTTTTGCAATGATGATGTTAGAAGCTTTTACATAAAGTCTGACATCCAAACCGATTTGAACTTTTTCGTTCAATTCTAAAGAGATCATAGAGAGATTGTGATCCTCTTTAGAGAGTTTTACTCTATGAAGACTCTCCAAAGATTCTATCTCGACGATTTTGGCTACAAAATGGCTCATCTATTTCCTCAAATATAAATATCTTTAAGTATAGCACTCTAAAACTGAAAATACCATTATATCTTTTTATGTATAGCGAACATGTGCTATAATTTTATTCTATTTAATCTCCGTGTAAACAGCAAAACTAATATTTTTAAATAAACCTTAAATTAAGTACTATTTAAGAAAATATGGCTATACTTCCACCACTTAAAATACAACTTGAAAGGTTCAAGAATGAAATTTACTAAAATTGCTTCTGCTGAACAAATTGATCAAAAATGGGTTTTGATCGATGCAGAGGGTAAAACTTTTGGTCGTTTAATCACTGAAGTAGCTACTATTCTTCGTGGTAAAAACAAAGCTTGTTTTACTCCAAATATCGACTGTGGTGACTATGTAGTTATCATTAACGCTTCAAAAGTAAAATTTAACGGTTTAGGTAAAATCGCTAATAAAGAGTACCACTCTCACTCTGGTTACTTCGGTAGTGTAAAAAGTGTTAAAATGACTGAGCTTTTAGAGAAAAATCCTGAGAAACTATACAAATTAGCAACTCGTGGTATGCTTCCTAAAACTAAGCTTGGTGCAAAAATGCTTAAAAAATTAAAAGTATATGCAGGTGCTGAACATCCTCACACTGCACAAATTGCTAAGTAAGGATTGATATATGGCAAATAAAATATATGCAACTGGTCGTCGTAAGAGCTCAATAGCAAAAGTATGGTTAACTCCAGGTACTGGTAAAATCACTGTAAACGGTCTTTCTTTAGATGCGTTTTTAGGTGGTCTAGAAGCAAAGAAACTTCGTGTTAAACAACCATTAAACATTACTAAACAAGCAGAAGCTGTAGATATCGTAGCTAGCACACTAGGTGGTGGTTTCGGTGGTCAAGCAGACGCACTTCGTCACGGTATTTCTCGTGCATTAGTAAAATTTAACCCAGAGTTAAAAGCTATCTTAAAACCTGAAGGTATGATGACTCGTGATTCACGTGTTGTTGAACGTAAAAAACCAGGTAAAAGAAAAGCACGTCGTTCTCGTCAGTTCTCTAAGCGTTAATCGTTTTTTCGAGAAAATTTTTCTTACACATTTATCCAGAGATTTCTCTGGATATTTTTCAAACTCTTTTAAAATCTACAAATCACATTTTTTCATTTTTTATTATATTCAGGAACTTTTGTATATAATGTCCCAACAAAAAACAAAGGTAAATTAAATGAAAAAGCTCTCGATCATAATCGTTCTTGTTGTTGGCGCATTAGCCGCTTTACCAATTATTGGAAACCAATTTGTAAGTACTACAATGGATGATAGAATAAGTGAACTCAAAACTCATGGAATAGGTGTAAAAAACTCATCAGAAAATAGCTCTTATTTGACAAGTTCAAAACATTATGAGTTTATCTTAAATGATGGTGCAAAATTCATCGATTTTCTAAATCAGTATGCTACAAATCAGATCCCTCCGTACGTAGATTCTGTTATTGACGGTGTAGTAGTTGGCGTAGATGTAGAGTACAGCAACATTCCGTTTTTCAGCACTGCATCGGTAGATATTTATCCTATGAACTTTTCTGAAAAAATGATGAACTCTTTAAAAAGAAAAGATATAAAGTTTTATGATCAACTAAACACATTTTTAGGTTCTAAAGGTATGACTTATCATATCAACTACCATCTTTCAAGTGAGCAATTCGATGGTTATATTAAAGATATCGA
>JARRNV010000049.1:0-5873 GCA_037384685.1 Sulfurimonas sp. | reverse complement strand
CATCAAATAGTACTACAGAGTATGGTTTACGACGAACCGCTTCTGTAAGCTGTCCACCCTCTTCATATCCAACATAGCCAGGTGCAGCTCCCACTAAACGAGATACTGCATGTTTCTCCATATACTCACTCATATCGATTCGTATCATTGCTTCTTCAGAATCAAATAAGAACTTCGCCAAAGTTTTAGCAGTTTGTGTTTTACCCACTCCAGTTGGTCCAAGGAATAAAAAACTTCCAATCGGTGAGTTTGCTGAACTTAGACCCGCTTTGTTTCTTTTAATAGCACGAGCTACAGCATGAGTCGCTTTAGATTGTCCAACGACACTTTTATTTAATTCATCTTCAACATGAACTATCTTCTCTTGTTCAGCTTGAAGCATTTTATTTACAGGAATATGTGTCCAACGAGACACAACTGAAGCGATCGACTCTTCATCCACAGAGTTTTTTAGAAGTGTTCCACTCTCTTGCATCTGATCCCATTGAACATTCAGTGCTTTTTCCTCTTCGATCAGTTTTGGAATCGCACCGTATTCAATCTCTGCAGCTTTGTTAAAATCACTTTGTGCTTTAGCCTGATCAGCTTCGCGACGTTTTACTTCGATATCCCCTTTGATCTGTGAAACTCTTTCAAATACTTGTTTTTCACTCTCAAACTGAGATTCTAATTGACGTAAATCCTCTTTTAGATCTGCTAACTCTTTTTCAATCTCACCTAAACGTTTTTCGTTTGATGGAGTTTTTTCCATTTTGAGTGCTTCTTTTTCAACCATAAGCTCACTCACTTTACGTTTTGCAACACTAAGTTCTGTCGGTTCAGATTCTATCTGCATTTTTAGTTCAGCTGCTGCTTCATCAATTAAGTCGATCGCTTTATCGGGTAAAAATCTATCTGCGATATATCTATCACTCAAACGTGCTGCTGCAACAAGTGCAGAGTCTGTAATACTCACATTATGGTGTGCTTCTAAACGCTCTTTAATCCCACGTAAAATCTGCAATGATTGATTTACCGTCGGTTCATCCAAGTTAATAGGTAAGAAACGTCGTTGCAATGCAGCATCTTTTTCAAAATATTTTCTATACTCTTTGAGTGTCGTTGCACCTATAGTGTGTAGCTCACCACGAGCAAGAGCTGGTTTTAAGATGTTTGCCGCATCCATACTCCCTTCACTAGCCCCAGCACCTACAATGGTGTGAATCTCATCAATGAAAAGGATGACATTTCCTGAACTTTTTACCTCATCAATAACTGCTTTTAAACGATCTTCAAACTCACCACGATATTTCGCACCAGCTATAAGAGAACTCATATCAAGAGCGATTACACGTTTGTTTTGTAGTGAGGTTGGTACTTCACCATGATAGATTCTTTGTGCCAACCCTTCAACTAAAGCTGTTTTACCAACCCCTGGTTCACCAAGTAACATCGGATTGTTTTTTGTTTTACGAATTAAGATCTGCATCATACGTGTGATCTCTTCATCACGTCCGATCACAGGTGAGAGTTTTCCCTCTGCTGCTTCTTTTGTAAGGTCAATACCGTACTTTGAAAGTGATTCAAGATTTTCATCTGCACTTTGTGAGTCGATCTTTGCACCACCACGTGAAGCTTCGATCTCTTTCTCAAGAGCCATCACATCAAGATACTTTTTAAAGAGTGTCGCATATGGTTCAGTTTTTAAATTTGCCAATATATACGTATCTACTGCTAAGTATGCGTCCCCGTTTTTTGTCATCAAGCCCATACCCGTTTCAAGTGTACGGACAAAGTTTTGTGAAAGTCTGATATTTTCTTTTGAGACTGAAGATGATGTCGGCAGTTTTTCAGCCATAGACTTTACGTCTAATTCCATAGCTACCTTATCGATCCCCATCTTGTTAAACATCTGATTAAGTACTGAATCGTGGTTTGTTAAGAGTGCCCATAAGAAATGCTCAGGTGCAACCTCTTGGTTTTTATTATGTAGTGCTAAAGATACTGCACTCTCAATTGCTTGTGTCATATTGTGTGTTAATTTTTCAAAAATATTATTACTCATTTATAAATCCTCTAGTTGTATTTTGAGTAATAGTTTACTATCTTTTTAAAAACCTCAATGCTACTTAAGTAACATTATACTTTTTTTCATATCTTGCAAGCATTGAAGCATTACCCGTAACACCTCCACTATGGATATACAAAACAGCCTCATCAGTCTGCTCTAGTAGTGTTTGCCACATTTGTGGAGCATAAAGCAGATCGAACTCCACTCCAGCATCTTTTGTTTTTTGATATATTTCATAAAACTCTTTATACGGTTTTGCAAAATGGTACTTCTTTTTTGGAGATAATATTTTTAAATTTGCAGGTAGTGTATCCATCAAAGAGAGCATTTGTGTTTTTAGGTACTTCACATCTCCTACACAAGGTGTAGTGTATACTGTATACTCTGGCAAAGCGAGTGCTAAAAACAGAGCTGTCGTTCCAGTGCCAGATGGTGTAGCAAGTGCTGAAATATTATGCTGTTTTAAGATCTCAGATTGTTCTTGTATCTCTTGTGCCAATACTTTCAGACCAGCCTCTGCCGCTGTAACAGCTCCCCCTTGATCAACTATAAAAGTTTTTTGATCAAGATTCACTCTTAGTGAGGCTATAAAATCTTTATACAACTCATCTGCTATCTTATGGTGTTGCATCCCCAAAGATAAAGCTTCATAAAAATTTCCATTTCTTTGCTCTTTTTGTGTAGCACTTAATGGTTTTGTATAGTAGATAAATTCCCACCCTTTTTGTTTACACATAGCAGCAATTGCTAACATCGCATTTGATTGTGTTCCACCATAAGAGATGATTTTTGTAAATTTATTTGAAGGGATTTGAAGGAGAGTGTAGAGTTTTCTATATTTGTTTCCGGCTAGATATCTGTCTATAAGATCATCTCGCTTTATCAGAAACTCTCTCCCATTCAAAGAAATGGGAGAGATAGGAGAAATCTGCATTATTTACTTGATAACTGCTTTTTTCTGTAGAGCATCCATTTTCTTTTTCATAGCGTCTTTAAATTTTTCCATTTTTAAACGTTGCTCAATAAAACCTTTTACTTCATCAAACTTTCTTGTCATTGCAGGTTTTTTATCTTCTAAATAGATCACATGATATCCAAACTGTGTTTTAACAGGTTCTAATGTAACAGTTCCTTTTTTCATAGAGAAAGCTTTATCATTAAACGCCGGAACCATTTGCCCTTGTGTAAAGTAACCTAGATCGCCACCTTTAGGTCCACTTGGTCCTGTTGATTTTGTTTTTGCTTCTTCAATAAATTTTTCTTTGAGTTTTTCACCACTTAAAGATTTAAGACCTGCAATAATTTTCTTCGCTTCATCTTCAGTTGCTACTAAAATGTGGCGAGCATGAACACTCTCTGGCTGATTGAACTCTTCTTTATTTTGATCATAGTATTTTTTTAACTCTTTTTCAGAGATTGCAATACCGTCTAAGAGTCTTTTTTGCCATACTTGAATAGCAAGTTCATGTTTCATGCGCTCTTCAAGTTTTTTATACTCTTCTTTGTACTCTTTTGATTTTAAAATACCGTTTTTCTTAGCATCTTCAAAAATTAATTCTTTTCCAATAAGCTGTTGTAATACTTGCTGTCTAAATGCAGCTTGTTTTTCTGCTGGAACTTGATTGAATCTTCCTTGAGTAGCTCTCATCAACTCATTATCAACATCTTCTTGTGAGATAGCTTTCCCGTTTACACTCACAAGAGTTTGTGCTGAAGCAAGTGTCCCCGCTAAGAGAACTACTGAAAGTAAAATTTTTGCTTTATTCATTATGAATCCTTATTACATTTGTATATTAGAAAGTGTAATGAGAATTAGATAACAAATATTAAACAAACCTATACATGTACTTTTAAATGTTTGTTTAAAACTGCTTCTAATTTGTCACGTGTTAACGGTTTAGGGATGTAGTCATCCAATCCTTCAGAAAGTATCATTTCACGATCACCGTCCATAGAAAGAGCTGTTAAAGCAATTACCGGAATTTTTTTCATTCCCAAGTTCATGATTGCTTTAATCTCCTTTGTTGCAACAATACCGTTCATTTGCGGCATATCAATATCCATAAACACTATATCAAAACTATTTTGTTTATATAGTTGAATCGCTTCTATACCATTAGCTGCGGTTTTTACATCAAGGTTATACTCTTGGAGTAAAATTTTTATTAGTCTTTGGTTGATCATATTGTCTTCTACAATTAAAGCAGATACGTGTTCAGGTTCTAATTTGAACTCTTCTTTTGGCTTTGTTTGCAGTTCTATTTTATTTAGAGAATTTAAATGGGTTGCTACATTACTTGGAAGTAAAGGTTTTCTCAATTGTTCATTTACAAGATGTGTCAACTTCGTTTGTAGTTTTTCATTCTCTTCTAACAATATAGTCACCGGAACTTTTTTAAAGTAAGTTCCAAGTTCAAGCATCCATGAAGAATCACTTTGATTAGCAACTATATAAAGAGCATCTACATCATCATATACATTTTCATCTAATTGATTTGATTTGATTACATCTAAAGCAAAAGCACGTAAATAAATAGTTAAGAAATTTGCTTCATCTATTCTGCTTTGATCAAGTAAAAGTACTTTAACTTTTTTCTTAGGCATCATTTTATAATTTTGTCCTTGAGAGTTTTTAAAGTTCAGTACAAAGTTTACGTATGTCCCTTGTGTATCACTTGTAATACGTAACTCTGATCCAAGTAATTTTACTAGTCCCGAAGAGAGGCTAAGACCAACTCCTAGTCTTTCATCAGCTTGGTTTCCGGCAGTAAAAGGTTCATTGATCAGCGCTATCTGTTCTTCAGATATACCCTGACCGGTATCTCTTACACTAAAACCTATACTACAATCACCGTTTTGTTGGCGTTTTAAAAGTTTTACTTCAACAATGACTTTTCCGCCACGAGGTGTGAATTTAAGTGCATTTGATGTAAGTGCATGTAAAATCTGCATAATTTTTTTCGGATCACCGTTGATCTCATGAGGAAGTTTCGGGTCAATAAAGCTCATAACTTTGAGCCCTTTTTCCACACCCTGTTTAAAATATGTTTGTGAAAGATTTTCAACTAATGGCAACAGATTAAAAGATTCATTTGAAAGCTCTAGTCTGCCACTTTGTAGTTGTGCAAGGTCTAAAAGCGTTTCAATGTTTGTCATTAAACTTTTCGATGATCTTTGAATCATACTTGTATATTCAGTTTGCTTGGCATCAAGGTTTGTATGTTCCAGTAGGTCTAAAAAGCCAAGAATTCCATTCATAGGTGTTCGAAACTCGTGCCCTATATTTGCCAAAAACTTTGTTTTTAATTTTTCCACTTCTTTTGTTTTTTGTTCAGCTTTGTAAAGTTTAGTGACATCTTTTAAGTAAAGTACATATAGCTTACTATTATTATATGATTGGGAAACTTTAGCATCGATCATAATTATTTCTGAGGTTTGTTTATTGAGCATAGATACTCTGTATCCATTTTCTTTATATTTTCTAATATAATCGAGCCAAGATTTATCTGACTCTGTAAATATCTCCTCACTTTCGTTTAAAAAAATATCTCTAATGCTTTCATTTTCTCGTATAAAGTCAGAGATATCGTGATAATTCATCTTTTTTAAAAATGTGTTATTCGCTCCAATCCACCCTTTTCCTTGTAGGAAGTAGAGCATCATATCTTCATTTTCATCAGCGAGTTCAACAAAAAATTCACGTCCTAAATTATTTTCAAAATTAACACTGAGTACTGTTTCTTTTGTGTGTGTAGTATCTTTTTGCCCATCACTATTTTTATCTGATGAGAAGAGAGAAAAAAAGCCCATAAATTCCCCTTTA
>JARRNV010000048.1:0-7442 GCA_037384685.1 Sulfurimonas sp. | reverse complement strand
TTGAATATCTCCAAATATATACTTTAAAAAATCTTCCATAATGTATTTTAGATTAGCAAAAGAAACTTTACCGGTTGCATCCACTAAAAGTCCTTCTACTTGATGAAACATCGGTGTATGTGTAAGATCATAGTCACGTCTAAAAACAGCGCCCGGTGCAATCATACGGATCGGTGGTTTTGTAGACATCATTGTTCTAATCTGTACCGGAGATGTATGTGTGCGAAGAAGCATTTCATCTTTAAAATAAAATGTATCTTGCATATCACGAGCTGGGTGATACTTTGGTAAGTTTAATGCTTCAAAGTTATGAAAATCATCCTCTACCATATTTCCCGTTTTTACTGCAAAATTCATAGAAGCAAAATATTCTACAATCCTATCCATTGTTTGCATTACAGGGTGCAATGCTCCTGCCGAGCTTCTTTGAGAAAACATAGAAACATCGATCGCTTCTGCTTCCATTTTCTCTTGTAACTCTTTTGTTTGTAGTTCTATCTTTTTAGCATTTAAATTATTTGTAAGTGCTGATTTATGAGTATTTAACTCTTTTGCAATTTGAGATTTTTCTTCATTAGAAGCTGTTTTCATTTTTGCAAACTCAGCTGCTAAAATCCCTTTCTTACCAAAAACGGCAATGCGGATCTCTTCAAGAGAATCAACATTTTGTGCCTCATTTATCTTGTCGTACCACTCTTTCAATATGTTCACCCAAAGTTATAAAATTTTAAAAGGATTATAGCAAATATTGTTTATAAATAGCTTCATTTAGAGAATTATGTGATACAATAACCAAAAAAACAAGGAAATTTATATGTGTTTATTTTGTAAAATTGTAAATAAAGAGATACCTGCAAATATTGAATTAGAAAATGATGATTTTTTAGCATTTCACGACATAAACCCTAAAGCACCTGTACATATTTTAGCTATTCCAAAACTTCATGTTGATAGTTTTAATGAAGTAACACCACAAATGATGTCAGGAATGACTGAGTTTATTCAGGCAGTGGCTCAAGAGGTTGGTATCGATAAAAGTGGATATAGAGTTATTACAAACATTGGTGAAAATGGTGGTCAAGAGGTTAAACACTTACATTTTCATATCTTAGGTGGAGCAAAATTAAAATGGGGACACTTTAGCGATTCAGATCCTAAAGATTTTATCTAGCTAGAGAATTTTCTCTAGCTACAACAAGCGTCTATTTCACCCATATCTATCTTACTTCCACCACCACTAATCATTTTTTCATTTTCACGAATCAGTTTTCCGTTATGTGTAATAGAGTAAGAGATCTCCGTAGTATCACGGATAGTATTGATAGTTGAACAATAAGTCTCAACAGAAGCCATAACCCAACGAGCAGCCTGTGTATCGTCATCTGCATCTGAATTAAAACTATAAGTTAAATGAAGTTTTGTGAACTTTCTTGGATGATCTTCGGCACGTTCTACTTCACCGTCAACTATCAAGTCAGTTACAGTTTTTCCTTGATTTTTAGGAATCATAACAATGTCTGTTGCACTACATGTAATAATTCCCGATAAAAAGTACTCTATTGGTGAAATAGCAGGACAATCAATTACAAAGCTAGACTTTTCAGTCTTAGCCTCAAACTTCATTGCATCTTTATGTGTTACACTAATTTTCATACTAGTAAAGTCTCCTCTGCTTTATTTAAATATTCTCTAAAAAATTCAAGTTGTTCCATTGTGCGTACAGATGCTGTTCCACCTTGCGATGTTCTTGCATTCATAGAGTGGCGAAGTGCTAAAAAGGGCATTACATCTTCATTGATACGCTCATCGATCTCTTTTAAGTATTTAAACTCTATAGCGCTAAGATCTACACCTAACTCTTCCCCTTTAGCTACTGCACGTCCAGTGATAAAGTGTGCTTCACGGAAAGGGATATCGCATTTCTCAACAAGATAGTCAGCTAAGTCTGTCGCGCTTAAATGTCCAATCGCACACGCTTTTTCCATATTTTGAGGCTTCACAGTCATAGTTTTGATCGCTTCTTTAAGTATCTCTAAAGAGATAGCAGCAGTCTCTACAGCATCAAATACTCCCTCTTTATCCTCTTGCGTATCTTTATTGTACGCTAAAGGAAGTCCTTTCATAACTGTTAAGAGTCCCATTAAAGAACCATACACACGTCCAGTTTTACCACGTAGAAGTTCTGGAACATCTGGATTTTTCTTTTGTGGCATGATTGAACTTCCGGTTGAGTATTCATCACTTAACTCCACAAAACCAAACTCATAAGAAGACCACATAATAAGCTCTTCACTTAGACGTGAAATATGCATCATCATAGTAGAGATATTAAATAAAATCTCTAGTGCAAAATCTCTATCACTCACAGTATCTAAACAGTTTACACTTACACTATCAAACCCCAAAAGTTCTGCTGTATGTTCACGATCTACATTATGTGGCGTTCCAGCTAATGCTGCACACCCTAGTGGTGAAACATTATTGCGTGTAAATGAACTCTCAAATCTTTCAATATCACGTTTAAACATTGAAAGATATGCACCAAGATGGAAGCCAAAGTTTATTGGTTGTGCATGTTGTAAATGTGTCATTCCAGGGATTAAAGTTTCAGTGTGTTTTTCTGCAACAATTAAAATCTCTTCCATTAATACTTTTAAAGCATCTACTAACACTAAGTTCTTTTTTAATGTCCAACGTCTAAAGTCAACTGCTACTTGATCGTTTCTACTTCTTGCTGTATGGAGTTTTTTTCCAGCATCACCGATCAGAGCAGTTAAGCGTTTTTCTATTCCCATATGGAGATCTTCATCAGAGATCTTCCACTCAAACTCATCAGATTCTATCTCTTTTTTTACTTGCTGTAATCCATCTAAAATGAGCTTTAACTCATCAGTAGTTAAAATACCTTGTTGTGCCAGCATTGTAGCATGAGCACTTGAACCTTCAATATCTTCTAAGTAAAGTTTTCTATCAAACATGATTGAAGCATTAAACTGGTCTAACAAGCTTGATGCACTTGCACTAAAACGACCTGACCACATTTTATCCATAACAGTTTCCTTGAGTTTTTTAAGTTTGGTATTTTATCGAAATATAGATGATTTTACAAAGAGAATATATAGACTTATGAAGATATAAGTCTATATTTTTATATTAAGTTTTTAGTTACAAGCAGGTACATTTCCGCTATCTTTAGCATACTCTACTAAAAATTGTTTGAGATGCTTTGCTTTTCTTGTAAATTTTCTACTATCAAAATATTTCCAAGATTTTTTCGCTTTTTCACTACTTAAGTGTATTTCAGCAAGCTTCTTACCTTTTTTTCGCATAACTTTTTTCCAGTATCGCATTTTGTGACTGGCTACAAAGTTTTGCCCAGTATCATGACACTTTACACATTTTTTGACAAATTCTTTTTGTCCCTTATAAATAGCTGCATCAGCTGACGAGAATGAAAGTATTAAAATTGCTAACGCAATAAATACAGATTTAGTCATTTTCAAGCCTTAAAATATAATTGTAAGTCATATTACATTAGAAATTATTATAGTAAGCTTAGAGTACTTATAATTCTATGCTAGATATCACATAATTGTTATAATTGAAACTTTTTGTATAGCTTATCATCAAAATCCCACACACCGATGTTTTTAAGGTGATTTATTACGCCAATAGTACAATCAACATCATCCGGCCACTTTCTTGTAAAGCCATCTAATTCTGTCTTGT
Organism: Sulfurimonas sp.; assembly: GCA_037384685.1. Lineage (GTDB taxonomy): Bacteria > Campylobacterota > Campylobacteria > Campylobacterales > Sulfurimonadaceae > Sulfurimonas. The sequence continues at coordinate 3,713 of JARRNV010000048.1, read as the reverse complement.
TTGTTCCATCAACACCTACCATCAATCCAGATTGGAAAATATCACGCTGTGCATCTATATTGTTAGTGACACGCCAAACTAACATATAAGCATTGTTAACATCATTTTTCTTAGCATCTACAAATACTACAATACGGATATTTGTTGAAAGTGGTAAAAGTGCATCAAAGTACTCTTTTGCATTTTTTGTTTTGTTTACACTAATCACTGTAATTGGATTGTTAGTCCTTCTCATAAACTGATGTAATTCAACTGCATCTGGAACTAACTCTTTTACTTTTTGCAACAGCTCTTCATCTCCAAGTAGATGTGGAGCTTCTACTTTATTCGCACATGTTGCATCAATCCCAAGTTTTCCGCCAACCAATGCTTCAGGAGATGAGTGATCAAGTGCATCTAAAATCCCTTCTGTTATAAACATAGATTTTGGTGTAAAACGGTTAAGCACATATGTTGCAAACGCTTCATAGTTTTCTAATGATGGAGCATTTTCATCTACAAAAACTGCATGTTTTACAAAACTCATCTGTCCTGCTCCCCAAAATGCATGCATAAATTGTTTTGCATGCCCTTTATAAAGCGGTTGCATCTTTGCTAAAATCAAGTTATGAAAGCCTGCATTTTCCGGCATATGATAATCGATGAGATCAGGTGTTGTCGTTTTTAGCAGTGGAAAAAAGATCTTCCCAGTTGCCCATCCCATATATTTATCTTCAAGTGGTGGCTTTCCAACAACAGTTGCTAAAAATGTTCTATCTTTTTTCATAGTAATTGCTGAAACCTCTAAAACAGGATATGGTTCTTCAAGCGTATAGTAACCCGTATGATCACCAAAAGGACCCTCCACTTTTAACTCAGATGGATCAACCCAACCTTCGATCACATAATCTACATCTTTTGGAATGTACAATGGTGTTGTGATCGACTGAACAAGCTCTGCCGGTTTTTTAGTAATTAGACCATACATAAGTAATTCATTTACACCATAAGGAAGTGGTGCTGTTGCACACCAGGTATAGAGAGGATCACCACCTATACCTATAGAGACAGGCATCTTTTTTCCTGCTTTTTGATACTGATCAAAGAAGTGGGAAGAATCTTTATGAATCTGCCAGTGCATACCAAGATGATTTTTATCGTAAACCTGAAGTCTATACATCCCAAGATTTACCATTTCACCATCAAGTGACTGCGTATATACTTGCCCCATCGTTATAAATGGTCCACCATCTTGCTCCCATGTTGTAAGTACAGGTAATTTTGTAAGATCTATATCATCCTCAAGCTGTATGATCTCTTGACATGCCCCTTTCCCTTTAAGCCTTTTTGGAAAAATATTTTTCAGCTGAAAAAGTTCACTCGCCATAGAGAGTTTTTCACGAAATGATGCAGGCGGTTTCATGTGTAATAGTTTTGTGATCTCATCTGCTACACTCTCAATTTTTCGTCCAAAAAGAAGTTCACATCGTTTAAAAGAACCAAATACATTCATTAAAACCGGTTCTTCATATTTATAGGTATTCTTTTTATCAACTACATTTGTAAAAAGTAAAGCTTTACCACCATCCTCTTTTTTTACCTCTGCATATGCAATGTGCGGTATCTCTAGATAGACGTCAAGCTCTGTATCAATAACTTTTAATTGATCATGTTTTTGTAATAAACTAATTGTGGATTTCATTTCATATCTTTATAATTATTTTTGAATAGGAAATTGTAGCATAAAAGTGCTGGGTTCACCGTGTTTTATACACGCAAACCCTTTATAAAAAGAGGATTAGTTTATCTTCTTCTATCATCACGATAGTAAAAATCTCTTCCTCTATATTGATGTTCATAAGCATAATACCTATTATGTTTAAAATGCTTTTTGTGAGAATAGTAATGTTTATGATGTTTTTTATGAGAGTAATGAGGTTTATAGTGCGTTTTATGATATTTAGGCTCTTTATAAACAACATGTGTCGATCTAACCTCATGTTTTGAAGCTAGAGCGTCAATAATCACCATTCCACTTACTAAACCTGCAACATAAAGCGCTGTGTTGTTATGTCTATATTCATTTGCTTGTAGGGCACCGGCTACTAATAAACTTGCTAAAAGTAATTTAAGAGATTTCATAATCTACTCCTTAATTGAATTAAGAGTAGTATAGAAAATAATTGTGAGGTAATTGTGAACATTTTCTGCAGCTCATTCCTATGGAGCTGCTTATTATGAAAAAACAACTTACTATTACACAGGCTTTTGAAAAAGCCCTTGCATTACAAAAATCTGGATCGATAACACAAGCCAAAAAGATATACGAAGATATTTTACAAGAACATAATACTAATTTTGATGCCCATCATCTTCTTGGGGTTTGCCATTATCAGTTGAAAGATTTTACAAATTCAATTCAGTCAATAAAAAAAGCGATTGAACTCAATCCAAATGATCTTCATTTTTATGTAAACCTTGGTAACTCCTATAGTGCTTTAAAACAATACGAACAAGCTAAGGTTGTTTATAAACAAGCACTTCAAATTGATCCAAACGAGAGTGATCTCTATCTTCAACTAGGTAATTGTTATAAAAAAGAAAAAGATTACAAAAATGCACTTATATATTTTAAAAAAGCGATCAAAGTAAATAACCAATGTTACCTATGCTATCATCAAGTAGCTGACACCTATAATAAACTTTACAAACTTGAACTTTCTATTTTTTATTTGCAAAAAGCTATACGAATCTGTCCAGATTTTTATGAAGCTCTTTTTTCAATGGCACAATGCTATAGAAAAATGAAAAATGAAGAAAAAATGATTGAATATCTTCACAAAACATTAGCAAAACTACCGGAACATCCTGGTGCAAATCATCTATTAGCATCACTCAATAAAGAAACAAGTAGCAAGTACTCTTCAGAGTATGCAAGAGATCTTTTTGATCGTTATGCAGATTATTTTGAGGATCATCTTGTCAGTTCACTAAAATATCAGGTTCCGTTTATTATAAAAGAGAAATTAATATCTTTAAACCCTCCAAAAGATTCAAAAATTTTAGATCTTGGTTGTGGTACGGGACTATTAGGAAAGACTATAGTAGATATATTTCCGAACTTAGTTGGTGTCGATATATCTTCTAACATGATAGAAGAAACAAGAAAAAAAGATATATATTCTGCACTTCATGTTAATGATATCCATGATTTTCTTTTAAAAAATGTACAGGGATTTGATCTTATTATAGCTGCAGATGTATTTATATATATTGGTGATTTACAAACTATTTTTTCTCGTGCGAAAAAATCTTTAAATAAGGATGGCTACTTTATATTTACTACTGAATTTTTTACAGGAACAAACCAAGAAGATTACCAATTAGCGAAAAACGGAAGGTTTTCTCACAACATGGAGTATGTGGAATCTTTATGCCAAGAGATCGGATTTGAGATTGTAGATAAAGAAGAAATTATACTCAGAGAAGAAAATCAAACTGAACAAAAAGCGGTAATTTTTACATTGAAAATTCTCTAAAGTGGTGGGTTCGCCGTGACTCGAACACGGGACCACTCCGTTATGAGCGGAGGGCTCTAACCAACTGAGCTACGAACCCACTTTGTTTTGGTAGGGCGAAATTATACTCAGCGATTGCTTAGAGATAGCTTACTATGGGACATCTGTGCTACTGCGTATTTATCATCCAAATAGAAAAGATATTTATATATCCCC
>JARRNV010000047.1:0-6030 GCA_037384685.1 Sulfurimonas sp. | reverse complement strand
CCTCACTAACAAATAGTGAACTAAAAATTGCGGGAATAGCTCAGTGGTAGAGCACAACCTTGCCAAGGTTGGGGTCGCGAGTTCGAACCTCGTTTCCCGCTCCATTTTTATACCTCAGATGAAATTTCGATGAAGTTTTATCTGAGGTATTTTTTATTACGCCCGGATGGCGAAATTGGTAGACGCAAGGGACTTAAAATCCCTCGGTGGTAACACTGTGCCGGTTCAAGTCCGGCTCCGGGCACCACCTGACTCATTTGAGAAAATGTGGTAAATACTTCGAATTGCGGATCTTTGGCAGAGTTGGTCGAATGCACTGGTCTTGAAAACCAGCGAGGGTCACACCTCCCAGGGTTCGAATCCCTGAGGGTCCGCCATTACAAAAAAATCAAAAATTTAATTATCGGTGCCATCGCCAAGTGGTAAGGCCGCAGCCTGCAAAGCTGCTATCCCCAGTTCGAATCTGGGTGGCACCTCCAGTTTTAATAATAATCTTTCAAACAAACGTGGATCTTTGGCTGAGTTGGTCGAAAGCACCGGTCTTGAAAACCGGCGAGGGTCATACCTCCCTGGGTTCGAATCCCAGAGGGTCCACCATACATCAAAAAATATTCCGGATTAGCTCAGCGGTAGAGTAGGTGACTGTTAATCACTTGGCCACTGGTTCGAATCCAGTATCCGGAGCCACTTCTTTTAATCTCTAACATAAGAACTTTCAGAAATTTGTCTCAAATTCATTCTATGCTCAATTGTAACTGTATTGTAACTTTAGCAAGATAAAATCCTCTACTTTTTAAGCAGGAATTTTTATGAAAAAAGTTTTATTTATTTGTGTCCATAACAGTGCTAGAAGTCAAATGGCAGAAGCATTTTTAAAAAAATATGGAGCAGAATATTATACAGTTGAAAGTGCTGGAATAGAGGCAGGAGAATTAAATCCCTACGTTGTACAAGTTCTCAAAGAAGATGAGGAAATTGACATCTCAAATAATGAAACAAAATCTGCAATGGATTTTTACAAACATGGAAAACTGTTTCAATATGTTGTCACTTTATGCGATGAGTCTTCTGAAAGATGTCCAATATTTCCTGGAATTAGAGAACGTCTTATTATGAATTTTAAAGATCCAGCTACTTTTACAGGTACTGAAGATGAAATTCTTAATCAGGTAAGAGAATTGAAAAACCATATGAAAAAAGATATACATCTGTTTATTGATCTAGAAGTAAATGGCAAACTGCGTGAGAATATGCCTTCAAATTGGAAAATCTCTTAGATAGCTTTTCAAACTCTTCTCTCTTTTCTTCTATTTTAACGGAACATAGAATGTATAACTATAAAAAATATACTAAAGGTAATTATTATGGAACTACATCACGTAATCGTAGAAAAACTTTGCAGTTGCGCTAAAAAAGAAGGTATGGAGAGAATCGTTTCTTTTGAGTCTAAAGAGGAAGCACAAAGTGCCGCTGAAGCAAAACTGGCACATATGCAAAACGACTTTTGTTCAAAACATGAGTTTGACGTAACAGAGGTAAATGATCACTTTGTTATAGGTATGCTTGGTGGATGTGACTGCTCTTCACACGAAAAACATTGATATAAAATAAATCCACCCTAGAACTACAACAGGCCCTATAGTCGCTGTTACTACACCTAGTAGTAAGAGATCTTTTGCATTTATTTTTTTACTTGCATATACTATGGCATTTGGAGGAGTAGAAACCGGCAGACTCATAGCAAACGATGCACTGAGTGCTACAACGAGTACCGCCATCAAACTTCCCTCTTGTGAGATTGTCGTGGCAACAGCTACCACTATAGGGAGCATTATGTTTGTTGCGGCAGTGTTACTCATAAAGTTTGAAATAATCACAACCACATAAGCAAATATAAGCACAACTAAAAAAAGCCCCATATCTTGTACATTTATAAGCGTTGCAAACCAGATATCTAGCCCTGTTTTAGATACCCCAAGTCCCAAACTAAGACCACCTATAATCAAGATGATCACATCCCATCGAATTTTCGATATATCATCACCGTCTAAAATTCCAAAAAGGGTAAAACCTATAATGGGGATCAAAGAGACTACCGTAGTTGGGATCTGATGCAGCGGACCGCTGAGCCATAAAAGAATAGTAATGCTAAAAAGTGCTATGGTTACAATTTTTTTCCAGCTCGGTACTGTCGGTATTTTTGAAAACTTTTTTGTAGAATCATCAAAATGAGATACCTCTTGAATACTCGAGAGATCTATGTAAGACTCGGTAGATGGGTAAAGTTTCAAGATTATATAACGCAGAATTATAGTAACCAAGATCGAAGGAACAAAAGCATACCCGATCCACCCTAGAAACGAAGGAGCATTTTCACCTAAAACACCGACAGCTATGGCATTTGGAGGTGTTCCTATAATCGTAGCCATCCCCCCTAAATTTGCACCTACTACTACAGAGAGCAACATCGCTTTTGCAAAAGGATTAGATTCTTTTATATGTAAAAGCAATGGTGAGAGCACAGTCATCATCATCGCTGCCATCGCAGTGTTAGATATAAACATAGAAAGAAGGTAAGAGATTGCAATGAGTCCTGAGACTATATTTTTCGGTTTTCCGCCGACAACAAACAGAACTTTTTTAGCAAGCCATAGATCAAGCTTCGTTTTTGAAGCTGCACTCGCCATTATAAAGCCTGCCAAAAAGAGAAATATAAGCGGTGAAGACCAAGGTTTAAGGTAGTATTCCCACTCTTTTGATCCGCTGGAAAAATCAAAATCGCTAAAGCCTAAAAGCACGATCTCTAAAGCTATAACCAATAAAGAGACGGCAAACGCAGGAATAGCCTCACTGACCCACAGCCCCGCGGCAAACACGAGAATGAAAAGTGTAAGCACACCCTCTTTTGACAAGGAATATTCCGGAACAAAAGCGACCACTACTGCAAGCAGCAGTGAAAGGAAAAACATTATAAATGCTTGTTGCAAAGATATATGGTAAAGCTCGTTAAAAAACTTTTTTACTTGTGTCCTTGAATCTAACAATATTCTGTTTTTATCCTCTCTTTTTCACTATACTCCATTTGTTTTTAATGCCACAAATAGACCACTTTTTGGCCTTGTATTTTTTCTCACCAATACCCCATTTATTGCCTTTATCGCAAACGGACCATTTTTTTCTTCTTGGCATCGTATACCTCGTATAATTTTTGTAGATATTATATCACCAAAATGAAAATTTTAGCTATAATCTTTACACTACCAATTTGGAAGGAGTATAGAGCAATGATATATATTATTCTAATTTTAATTTCTTTAATCATTTTTATCTATATTCGCTTTGAAAAACAACACAAAAAACTTATTGAGGCAAAAGAAAAATATGAGTCTATTGTAGAAGATCTCGGAGATAAGTTCTTTGCATACCGTATGAATGCAGACTTTAAATTTGTCTACTTTAGTAAAAATATGGAAAATGTACTTGGCATCTCCCCCGATCAAGCTCTAGGAAAAAGCTTTGATGAAATTTTAAAGTGGACGGGTGATTCTTTAGAGATTGGTGAAAAAAGTCTTGACGCTTATGAGAAAGGACAACAACACGACGATCTCACTACAATGTCTTTTATCCACCCCCTTACCCAAGAGGAGCGTTTTGTAAGGGTTACCGATCATACCGTTACAGACAGTTCCGAAAATTTGCTATGGGTCGAAGGAATTCTTGAAGATATTACCGAAAGTGTCAATGCACAAAAAGCACTTCACGAAAAAGAACTCGAGCTTGAAAAACTTGCAACTACAGATGTACTCACAAAATGTTTTAACCGTTACTACATTATGAACAATATAGAAGAAGAGATCAACCGTACAAAACGTAAAGAGGAGCCTTTGGCTCTTATTATGTACGATTTTGATCATTTTAAGCAAATCAACGATCAGTTTGGACATGATGTTGGGGATTATGTACTTAAAGAGGCTACAGAGGTTATAAGCCACGTTATACGAGAGATAGATAAACTTGGAAGATATGGTGGAGAAGAGTTTCTTATACTCTTACCGTTTTCGACATTAACCAATGCGCTAGAGGTTGCCGAAAGAGTGAGAGAAGCAATAGCTTCCCACCATTTTAAAAACCTTGATCAAGTTACGGTAAGTTTAGGAGTTGTTGAGTATCAAAAAGATGAATCCTTTCAAAACCTACTCAAACGGGTTGATGAAAAAATGTATGAATCAAAACGCTCAGGTCGTAATAAAGTATCCTCATAACCTAAATGTTAGTGATGATGCTCCATATTAAGTATCTCTTGTACACCTTCATCATTTAGGTGTTCCATCTCTAAAACTTCACCCGATACTCTAAGCGGTACACCTGCTAGTTCGTGATTTGCATTTAAAACTGCATACTCACCCTCTATGCTCTCAACCACCCAAGCGATCGCTTCATCTCCACTTTCAAGCTCCATCCCAACAGCTATGTCTTCAGGCAGATCACTAAGGGGTTCTTTTGCAACTAAAGCATCGTTATACTCACCAAAAGCTTCTAAAGGGGTAAGCAAAAGATCGAAATTATCACCGATTTTCTTTCCTTCTAGATCTTCTTCTAACTTTTTAAATATCTGATCATATCCACCATGAAGGTACATAACTTCATCGCTTTCATCCAAAACATTTCCACTCTGATCTGCTAATTTTAAAGAGATCGATACAAGCGTATTTTTAGTAATTTGTTCCATATTTATTTCTTTACTCCAATTAATAGTAAGAATTTTATCTAAATTACAAATTTATGTTACTATATTTCATCACTATTGAAAGATTTTTACAAGGATCAATTTATGTTATCTAAAATTATTATCGGAATTGTTATCGTGTTGGCTATCGGTGGACTAACATACAAAGCACTCAATCCGGCACCTTATAAACACCCTCTTCATAACACAAAATAATTTCTTAATTTAGATCAAGACAGCCTTTAGTGTATGAGAACTTTGAGGCTGTAGCTCACGCTTATCTTCATAAGCATTTGCACTTTCAATACATACAAACTCTTTATATGCCTCAGGTTGCATTGCACTCATTGAAGCACATTTTTTTATCCATGGGTTCCAGACAACTACACTTTTCGAGCCACTGTTTTGAATATGAACTTGATGTTTGGCATCATTTAAAATGATCTCGTCATCTACTCCTTGATACACTCGATCAACTTCTCCGTTAAAAGTTATACTCCCATCTTGGAGCTCACTTTTCAGAGTTAACGCATCAAGATATGTTTTTTCTTCTAAACCTTCAATAAAAACATCTTCGATTGAAGAGATTTGAAAGTATGTGTGAAATGCTTGAGATAGTGTAAAAGGTTTTGTATCTAAGTTAGTTGTTTGTAGCTCCAAATGCAGAGTTTTTCCGATTGTGATCACATACTTAACTTGAAATATATAATCCCACAGCACACGACTCTCTTGTGAATCTTGAAGTGAAAAAGTAACCTTTGTGGTATAGGGATCGATTTCATCTACTTTGTCACATCTCCACATCATTACCCTTGCAAAACCATGCTGTGGCAGTTGTGGATTATTATTTCCAAATGAGGGCCAGCAGATCGGCACTCCTCCGCGAATAGCTTTGCCTTTTTTATATTCGCTGATCTCACTCAACCATAAAAGAGGAGCTTCCCCTACTCTTTGGTAGTGAAATATATGCGCACCTTGCAGAGCTATTTTTGCACTTGCTGCTTTATTTGTGATTTCGATGTACTCTAAATTATTGATCAATTTGTACTGCAATATCTTCCCTCTTCGGGTATGCGAAATCTACAACCTTGCAACTATCTTCCTCAACCTCTTCATCTTCACACTCCAAAATAACATACGCAGATGTTGGTATGTTATCAATCTCTTTGTCACTTATTTCGTTACAAAGATCTGTAAGTTCAGGGTTATGAGATACTACGGCAATGACATCATGCTTTTCTAGTGCATCATTTATAAGCTCCAAAACCTCTTCTTCAAACGGATCGTAAAGCTCATCATGATAC
>JARRNV010000046.1:0-6069 GCA_037384685.1 Sulfurimonas sp. | reverse complement strand
GTTGGGTATGTTCAGGGGCTACTTTCATCTGTCCTGAGATATGGTGTTTTACCATCTCTTTTAAGTAGCTGTATCCATGTTTTTTATCAGCATTGATCAGATCGTAGCGTACACCTGAAGCAACAAATGCTTTGCGTACACCCTCCACTTCTCTTACTTGGCGAAGCAGATTTATGTTACGAGAATGATCCACTTTCATAGAACTACACAGATGGTTTGCATCGACACAGCGTTGATGATCGCACGTTCCGAGTTTGAGTTTTTTATTACACTCATATCCATACATATTTGCCGTTGGACCACCTACATCTGAGATGATCCCTTTATAGTCTTTGTACTTGTTAAAATCTTTCGCTTCAGAGAGTATGCTCTCTTCTGAACGTGTTCTGATCGTTCTGCCCTGATGCACTCCAATAGCACAAAAGTTACACTCACCCCAACATCCGTGATGTGTCATGATCGAGAACTTGATCGTCTCCAAACATTTTACTTTACCCTCTTTTGCATGGTAAGGGTGCAACTCTCTTGTAAAAGGAAGTTTGGCATTAGCATCCATCTCCTCTTCGTTTAAGTAATCACAGGGAGGATTTTGGATCAAGTATCTGCCGTCAACCTCTTCGCACAGCCCGTTTGCAGAAATTGGATCATTATTATCATAGAAATGATCGAACATATCTATATATTTTTCTTTATTGTCCAAACACTCTTGGTGTGAGGGGAGCTGAATAAATTCATGTTTTGGCTCTTTGGATATATAACAGATCCCGCGAATATCTTTGTAGTCTCGTTCTTCATCAATCGCACGAGTAAGTTGTTCGATCGCAATCTCACCCATTCCATATATGAGCACATCAGCTTTGGAGTCAAAAAGTACCGGTTTTTTTAGTTTGTTCTGCCAATAGTCGTAGTGAGTTATACGGCGTAGTGAAGCTTCGATCCCGCCAAGAACGATCGGGGCTGTGTTTTTAAAATAGCGTCTGATCAGGTTTGTATATACAAGTACGGCACGGTCCGGACGTTTATTGTTCACACCACCGGGAGTATAGTCATCTGAGTTACGAAACTTTTTCGTTGCGGTATAGTTTGAGACCATAGAGTCAACACTTCCACCGCTCACACCCCAGTAAAGTCTCGGCTCACCGAGACGTTTAATATCTGCGTCACTTTTTACATCAGGCTGACCAATAATCCCAACTCTGTATCCCATACGTTCAAGCATTCGCCCAACCATAGCTACACCAATAAACGGAGAGTCTATGTACGCATCGCCGCTTACTAAGATCACATCACACTGATCCCAACCTCGTGCATCCATTTCGGCTTTTGTAGTCGGTAAGAAATCTTTATCTTTAAATGTTACAGTATCTCTACTTGGATTATGTTTTTTGTTGCGTCTGCTCAAGTTTGTGCCTAGATCTATTATTTTTTTGTATAATACTTAAAATTATCATATAAGAAGATTAGAGATGTTGTACCCTTACGAAAATTTAGAAAACTTTACACTTAAAGCTTTTCTTGATCGCTCAGTTTCACTTTATCCTCAGAAAGATGCCCTTTCTTTAGTTTCCAAACAACCTTTAAAATATCGTGAATTAGATGAAAAAGTAAAATCTATGGTTGAGCTTTTAAAAGCAAACGGAATATCTAAAGGTGACAAAGTAGCATTACTTAGTGAAAATATGCCAAACTGGGCAGTTGCATATTTGGCTATAACATACTTTGGAGCTGTAGTTGTTCCTATTCTTGTAGATTTTAATCCAGCTGATGTTAACCACATTATAAAGCACTCTGAAGCAAAAGCTGTATTTGTTTCAGAGAAGTATCTTCAAACACTTGAAGATATTCAAAACACAGATCTAAAGTTTGTCATAGAAGTAGATAGCTTAAAACTTTTAGACGAGTTTACCAATAGATCATACGTAGAACTTTTTAAACAAAAATTTTCTCATAAAAAAGATGCCGATAAAGTAGATGAAAACGATCTTGCAGCGATTTTATACACATCGGGAACAACAGGTCACTCCAAGGGTGTAATGCTTTCACATAAAAATATAGTAACAAATGCTTTGAGTACATTTAAAAATGTCACTATTGTTCCTGAAGATGTGTTTTTATCGGTTTTACCGCTTGCACACACTTTTGAATGTACTGTTGGTATGCTCGTTCCTCTTTTACACGGTTCAAGTGTAGTTTATGTAGATAAAACACCAACTCCTAGTGTTCTTTTAAAAGCATTTGATGTAGTAAAACCTACTATGATGCTCTCTGTTCCACTGATCATCGAAAAGATATATAAAAATAAAATTTTGACAAAACTAAACGGATCAACATTAACAAAAACTCTTTACAAGTTCTCTTTTACACGTAAAACACTCAATAAAATAGCAGGGAAAAAACTTCTTGAAACCTTTGGAGGAAAACTTCGATTTTTTGGAATTGGCGGTGCTCCGCTAGCAAAATATGTAGAGGAGTTTTTACTCGAAGGGAACTTTCCTTATGTAATTGGTTACGGTCTTACTGAAACTGCTCCGCTGATCGCAGGAACACGCTTGGGCATGCCTCTAAAACTTGGTTCTACGGGTTTAGCTATGCCTGGTGTAGAAGTACTTATAAAAGAGAAAAATCCAGAGACCGGTGAAGGTGAGATCGCTGTAAAATCACCAAGTGTTATGTTGGGCTACTATAAAGACGAAGAAAAAACAAAAGAGGTTTTTGATGAAAACGGCTACTTTTTAACAGGTGATCTTGGGCTTATAGATGAGGATGGGTATCTTTTTATTAGTGGAAGAAGTAAAAACCTCATTTTAGGTCCTAGCGGGGAAAATATTTACCCTGAACAGATCGAATCAATCATAAACCAAAATGAAACTGTACTTGATTCTTTAGTACTTCAAAAAGAAGGCAAACTCGTAGCACGTATACATCTTGACTATGAACTGATCGATAAGATGTTTAAAGCGAACGTTACACCCGATGATGTTGTAAAGCAAAAAATAGATGAACATTTAGAACATATGAGAGTCGAGATAAATACAAAACTTGCATCTTTTTCTAAAATAACGAAGTATATTGAGCAGGTCGAACCGTTTATAAAAACACCGACGAAGAAGATTAAACGCTACCTCTATACAGAGTAGCGTTTAAAAAAATTATTTAAATTGTGGTTGTACGAAAGGTACTACTTGTTTCTTTCTACTAAGTACGCCTTCTAACCAAGCTTTATTATTTTCTAGTTTAATATCAAATGCAGCTTCTATTTTTGACGGATCATCAGATACTACGAAAAGTTTTGAACCCTCTTTAATGATGTCAGTTAAAAGAATTAAAACAGTGTGTAAACCACCCTCTTCTTTCATCTTTTGCATATCTTCCATAATTTCATCTTCTCTTGGCTCTAAAACAGAGATGTCTACCATTTCAAGCTGACCGATACCAACTTTAGTACCATTCATATCGAACTCTTTATAATCACGAGTATTTAAGTTACGAGCACTCGCACCATCAACTGCAGATTTTGCTATAAACATATCCATAGCCATTTGTTTATAATCTTCAACGCCACAAATTTCGCTTAACTCTTTTACCGCTTTTGTATCTACTTTTGTACAAGTCGGTGAACGGAAAATTACAGTGTCACTTAAAATAGCTAGCATCATCATCCCTGCTATATCTTTAGGAACTTCTACACCGTAAGATTTGTACATCTCATAAATAACAGTGTTTGAACACCCAATAGGTCTGATCCAAGCTTCTAACGGAGTGTCAGTGATAAGATCACCTAGTTTGTGGTGGTCAGCAATCCCAACGATTGTAGCTTCATCGATATCATCTTGGAAATGTGGTTTGTCAGTTGAATCGATAATAAAAACTTTTTCACCGGCAACAGAAGTTTTCAATTCAGGTACTTTGTCTGCATAACCGAATGTATCTAAAATAAATTGTGTTTCAGCAGAGATCTCACCTTGACGAGCCGGAATATACTCTTCATCCTCTACTTGGTTTTTTAGGTATGATAGTGAAATTGCACCAACAATAGAGTCACTATCTGGATTTTTGTGTCCAAATGCATATACTGCCATAATCTGAGCCTTTAAATTTTTTTCGAATTATACACTATTCTTCAGCAAATCCGGAAAATTTAACACTTTTATCGAGATTTTAAAAAGTTCACGACGTGAAAGCGGTTTTTTCAAATGTGCAACTATTTTTGCACCCTTTTCACTGATCTCAAAATTTTTAATATTTGAGTTTGTAAGTGTCACGATAGGCGCATCACTAATCCTTGCAATCACTTTAGAAAGTGCATTTTCATCACTTGTCAATCTGTCAATATCAACAAAAATAAGATCGTATTTAGTGTTTTTTAATTCCTCAATACCATCTCTAGGAGTTTGAAAATGGACAACACGAACATGACTCTCCATAAACGATTCTATAATCGTTTGAGCACTCTCTTCATCCTCTTCGATCACCATTACATTTGCACCCTCTGGAGCTATCTGCGCAAAGTTAATATCTAGTTCATGAAACTCATCTTGTGCACTTGGAAGTACTATCTCAACATTTGAAAGCGATAAAATGAAACTAGCTCCTTTACCGTACTCACTATAAAATGTAAGATCACCGTGCATCAGTTTTGCAACTTTTTTATTGAGTGATAAACCAAGCCCCTCTGTTTCAAACATTTCAAATATTTTAGGTTGATCCTCTTTTTTGATCCCTGTACCGCTATCCTCGACAATAACTTGCAGGTTTATAGTGTTGTGCGCTATATCGCTTCCGTTTGCTCTGACATATATATTGATATACCCTTTTTTTGTCGCTTCAATACTGTTGCTTACAAGATTTTCAACTATAGCTTTTACTTTCTCTGCATCAAGGATCAAAGACTCCGGAAGTGCTTGATCGATGTCAAGTGTAAGCTCTAAACCTTTTTTAGTTATGGTATGTTTGTATTCATCGACTATAGCGTTAAAAAGATGCTTTAATTCAACTGCACTCTCTTGTATGTCATAGTTTCCTGCATCTACACGTGAGAGAGCCATCATTCTGTTAATAAGTTCTAAAAGCTGACTACTTGCACTAATAATATCTTTTGCATGAGAGTTTAACTTTTCATTTTGAATATTTTTAGTCAATACAGTCGCATAGGCAATAATAGTTTTTATAGGAGATTTTAGATCCTCGTTGATATTGGATAAAAATTCATACTTTACTTTTACCGCTTCTTGAGCTACATATTTTGCCTCTTCAACTTTGTTTTTTTGTCTCTGCACTTCATTTTCCAGATGTTCTATCTTTTTAATCTGTTCAGAGATTAAACTTGTCTGCATCCCCTCATACGACTTTTTAGGTGTCGTTATATGTTCTACATCACCTGAATGCTCTTTTAAGTGAGATATCTCTTTTTTTAAATTTGATATCTCTTTATCTTTTTTTGAAGCACTTACAAGAAAAAATAAAAAAGTTATTCCGAAAAAAACAGCAAAAATACCGAGCAATACTAAAAAAGGAAGATCTAAACTAATCAATTTTATTCTCCATCAACAAGCTCTTGAAACATTTCAAGATGTTCTTCAAAGATACTCACAAGTCGTGGATCAAACTTTTTCCCTTTTTCAGCCTGAATAAATTTCACAGCTTCTGCAAATGACCACGGCTCTTTGTAACTTTTTCTCTCTAACAATGCATCTAAAACACTGGCAATAGAAACTATACGGGCATATATGTGTATATCTTCACCCTTTAGACCTCTTGGATATCCTGTTCCATCATAATTTTCATGATGTTCATACGCTATGACTGCAGCAGCATTGACTAGTTTTTTACTTGAGTTTTTAAAGATTTTAAGTGCTAGTTTGGGATGGTTTTGCATCACGGCAAACTCATCATCTGTAAGGTGCGTAGGCTTGTTGACAATAGAGTCCGCTATAAAAATTCTTCCTATATCGTATAGTGGTGAAGCCAAATATATTGTTTTTATATCTTCTTCTGTAAGGGTACCTTCTAAAACAGCAAGCTGCTTTGCAAAGTCGGCAACTCTTCTTAAGTGCTTGATCGCTTCTATAT
>JARRNV010000045.1:1158-13428 GCA_037384685.1 Sulfurimonas sp. | reverse complement strand
TGTTGTTGATATGGATAAGTCGTATGAGATGAATGTAAAAGCAAAAGCGTGGTTAAATAAACTTAATGCTGAGGCTAATTTAGATCATGAAGCCCAAATAATCAATGAAGTGCAAAGTGATTGTATACTTTGTGGATCATGTTATTCATCTTGCCCTGTATATGCGGTAAATGGTGAGTTTTTAGGACCATTTTCACTTACGCGTGTTTGGAAATATGTGAGCGATAAACGTGAAGCAGATGCTAAAGAGAAGATCGATACGATCCAGACCAACGGTGTTTGGGATTGTACACTTTGTAACAACTGTACAGTAGTATGTCCGCAAAATATCTCTAGCAAAGCTGATATCGAAAAACTGAGAGTGCGATCAAGTATGTTTGGTTACAGCGATCCAAGTTTTGGTAATTTTGGCGGAGGGTTTGATGGTGGTTTCGGGTTTGATGGAAGCCCCACTTTTTAGGGGCTTAAAATCTAGTCTTCTTCCGGAGGAACAATAGTGCTTGTTGTATTAGTTTCAAAAAGTGGATCAGCTCCAAAACGGTTTGGACCTTGATTTCCAGGAAGTAGTGTAAAAATAAACACCGCTAAAGGACCAACATAAGGTATAAGCGAAAGTAACTGCCACCATCCACTCATATTTATATCGTGAAGTCTTCTTGCCGTGATTGCCCACAGAGGAACTACAGAACCAAGAATAAAAATAACCATTAAAGCCGCTGCAATGTTAGATAAGATCGAATTAACTTCTGAAAAGAAACCAAATACAAATGCTAGTAAAACAACAGCTATCATATAAAAAAGATAGAACATCCAGTACTCTTTTCTTCTTGCTCTACCTGTAAAGTCTGCATACTTTTTAGTATACGCTTCAATAAAATACTCCATTTTTTCCCTTTATTATGAAAATATATTTTATTATGATGAAAAATAACTTTGAGTAAACTTTTGTAGATGAATTTTTAGTGATTTTAGTCCCCAAGAAGTTTGGGAACTAGGAGAGAAAGAAATTAAGCTACTTTTTTAATCGCTTTTTTTGCAACTTTTTTAGCTTTTTTAGCAGTTGCCGGCTTCTTTTTAAGAACTTTTTTTGTAACTTTTTTCGTTACGTCTTTAAGTTCTTTCTTTTTAACAGCTTTTTTTGCTGCAGATCTAACAAGCTTTTTTACCGCTTTTTTCTTAAGTGCTTTTGCCATCACTTTTCCTTGAATTTGGATTACTTATTACTGGTATTTAGTAATAAATTATAGAGATTGTATAGTATTTAAGAAACAATGTCAAGAAAATATAGAGAAAGTTATGATATATTACCAATATAATTATTTTATATTGAGAGTAATATGACATTTATAGACTTTAAAAAACTGCTTTTAGATGC
Organism: Sulfurimonas sp.; assembly: GCA_037384685.1. Classification (GTDB taxonomy): domain Bacteria; phylum Campylobacterota; class Campylobacteria; order Campylobacterales; family Sulfurimonadaceae; genus Sulfurimonas. The sequence goes on along the minus strand of JARRNV010000045.1, from coordinate 12,053 downwards.
TGAAATAACTTTGCCGAAGTTTAGTAAGTTGATAAAAGTAAGTGAAAAAAATATTCAGGCATATAAACAAAAAGGTGAGGTTCCAAATGCAATAGCTACAGTTGCCAAATGTATAGCCGTTATGCATAGTTCAGGGATCGATTATAAAACGGAGATCGAGTCTTTAGGCTTAGAACCGAAAAGAAAAAAGGGTGTAGGGTTTGCGAAAAAGGCAAAGCCTAAAGAGAATAAGAGTGAATAACAAACAAAACACTTATGTTATAATTAAACCAAAAAAAGGTGATACGAGGAGGTCTAAATGGCAAAAGAGCACTCATTTGATATAACTGCAAAAATAGATGTACAACTTTTTAAAAATGCGATCAATTTAGTAGATCGAGAAGTTTCAAACAGATACGACTTTAAAGGGACAACGTACGAGGTAAACTACAAAGAAAAAGAGAAAGCACTAGTGTTAGTAGCATCGTCTGATAATAAACTTGATGCTCTCAAAGATATTGTGATCGAAAAACTTTTAAAACAGGGGCTTAGTTCAAAAGTTTTGGATGAGTTACGTGTGGAAGATGCAAGTGGCGGAACTCGTAAAGCTACTTATAAAGTTGTTGATTATATAGAATCAAAAGAGGCAAAAAAGATAACAGCAGAGATCAAAAAAACGAAGCTCAAAGTAAATGCGCAGATCGAAGGTGAAAGTATTCGTGTAAAAGCAAAAAATATAGATGATTTACAAAAAGTGATGAAGATGATCCGAGAAGGTGAATGGGAAGCTCCATTAAAATTTGAAAATATGAGATAAAGGGGAAGTACGATGAAAAAGATGAGTGTAGAGGAAGCGGCAAGTTTTTTTGGAGTTTCAAAAGAAGCGATTCACAATCGTGTAAGACGCGGTTCAATTAAAAGTGTTGTGGAGAAAGGGGTAAAGCTTGTTGTAGTTGATGAACAGGCAAAAACGCCGACAAAACGAACTAGCACTGCAAAATCGGCTTCAAACAGCAGACACTACAAATACCTTGAAGAGCAAAATGCAAAACTGCAACAACGTGTTGAAACTTTAGAGAGTGAAACAAGAACCCTGCGTGATCAAAAAGAACAGATGTTAATAGATGAGAGAGAAAAACTGGAGCGAATCTACAAAGAAAAAGATGAACAGCTCAAAAACATCTTACAAACACTTTCAACTAAATTGATGTTAAATGCTCCAATAGATGAAGTAGAACCGATTGAACAAGGCAATACTTTTGAAGCGGAAATTGAAGAGGAAAACACAAGTGAATTAATATCGCTCAAAAAATATTTAAAAAGACTTCAACTCTCAGAGAAAAAGATGGAAAAAACTTTGAAAAAATTTAATAAGATTGATGATGACAGGGTTATTAGATTTGGAAAGAAAATCTATATAGACCCTACCAAATATGACTATAGTGATCTAATAAAGAAGTAAGTTTTACTTCTTAAAGATCGTCTATTTTTAAGCTGATCCCTTTCATATGAGAGATTGGATAAGAAAAGGCAAGTCCCGCTCCACTTCCTGTAATATCTAGCTCATCCATAATGGACTTAATGATAGCATCTACTTTTTTTGTCGGCGTTAAGAACATGAGATTAGCATCGGTGTCTTCACGCTGCAGTCTTGCATAGAAGTTGTCCATTTTCTCTAACCCCATACCGTGTGCACTCATAATAGTCACACCACGAGCACCCGCTTTTCTTGCAGCTTCGAGAGCTTGTTGTGTTTTCTCTGTCGGTACTACAACGTGTACAGCTGAAAAAGGTATTTTTTCTGAGTGGTGTTTGTCCGTACCTTGAACATGTATAGTTGCAAGTCCCATATTGTTCGCATCTTCTAAGGCATTGCGTAACTCTTTGAGATGAAGCTGCTCTTTTTCACGATCCCCTCTTATACCCATCTGTTCCGTTACAAAGCCGTAAAGCATTACTGTAATCATTGGAAAAAGAGAAGCAAAAGCGATTAGTCCAAACCCATCAATAAGTGGATCACGCCCTTGTATATTTGTTGCAAGCCCAAGTCCCAGAGCTGCAACAAGTGGTACAGTTACAGTTGAGGTTGTTACCCCGCCGCTATCATACGCTACAGGTATAATGTACTTTGGTGAAAGAAAGGTGAGTGCTATCACAAACAGGTAGCCTGCCATGATATAGTAAACGATTTCACCCCCTACAACGATTCTATATGCCCCCATAGATATACCAATAGCAACACCGATAGCAACAAATACTCGCAGGGCATAGTCATTGATTTTGCCGTCACTAATCTCTTTTGCTTTTCTGGCAATAGCAGTAAGTGAGGGTTCAGCCATAGTTGTAGAAAAACCGATCAATGCTCCAAAAGTGTAGATAATAAAGTTGTTATCGTAACGTGTAAGTTCAAACGCCATAGTTTCACCTACAGAGAAAAGCCCCATCTCCAAACCGACAATAAAAGCATCAAGCCCTATAATTACCAAACCAAAACCTACGATCACCTCTTTGAGATTTTCGATAGGTTTTTTCAAGATCAGGTACTGAAAAAAGAAGATAACACCAAGTATAGGAAAAACATCGAGAACTACACCAAGTAACCCTTTGAGGATCTCTAAGATATCAAAGTTATAAGCTGTCGCAACTGTAGTTGTTGCATCTGTTATTGGTTCAATTATAGGGATAATTGCCGGAGTGTCGATAAATTGATACACTACAATCCCATAAAATTGTACAAAGATCATAGGGGTAAGCGATGCAAAAGCGATCAGTCCAAACCCATCAAGTACAGGGTTTCTTCCCTTTATGTTAGAAGCTAAACCAATTCCAAGAGCTGCTACGAGCGGGACGGTAACGGTTGAAGTAGTAACTCCCCCTAGATCATATGCAAGACCTACTATCTCAGCAGGAGCGAAAGCAGTTGCAGCTACTACAAGGATATAACCGCTTATGATGTAGTAATGGATCGGATGCCCTTTTAAGATCCTCCATACACCTAAAACGATCGCAAAACCAACAGAAAAGGCAACAACAGTTCTAAGGGTCGCAGCTTCTATACGACCATCACTAATAGATGCCGCTTTTTGTGCAATGACGATGAGGGCCGGTTCAGCTATAGTTGTACCAAAACCGATCATAAAAGCAAACAATACGATCCAAAATGTTGATCCTTTGTTGGCAAACTCACTTGCTAAGCCTTCACCAACAGGGAAAATTCCCACTTCCAGTCCTAGTAGAAAAACAGCGAGCCCCACGCCTACTATGATAAGACCAATAGTAGTACTTAACCAATTTTCCGGAACACTTTGAATAATTGCCAGTTGAAAAAAGAGGATAACAAGAACAATAGGGAGCAGATCCCTAAAAGACTCTTTTAACAACTGAAAAAAGGTTGAAAAACTTAACAAAATGTACCCTCTATATTTTTTCTTATGATATCAAAAATAGGTTTGAAAAGAGTTGAATACGCTGATGAGCAGATGGTGAATATTTTCATGAGTAAACACAGATATTAATTTTTATGTGACAATAAAGTGATATAATGAAGTGTGATAAATTTATTTTAAAGGATCTGTTATGAAAAGTTTTAAAGTAATTGCAATTGCAATATTATTTAGTTCAGTTAGTTTGTTTGGTGCGAACTATGGCAGTATGAGTACAGATGAGTTACTAAATCTCAGAGGTACACCAAAAACACAACAAGAGCGTAATGAACTTCATAATGAACTTCAAAATCGTTATAAAACAATGTCTCAAGAACAACAACAACGTTTTAATTCTAAACCCGGAAAAGGAATGGGACAAAGCCAAGGCAAAGGTATGGGTCAAGGGATGAAGAAAGGCATGAGTAAATGTCAAGGTATGAAAAAAGGTATGGGACAAGGACAAGGAATGGGCAAAGGTAGAATGTAAAATTTCTACTTCCCATTTTTTAAGTCATTTTTGGGTTTTTTAACTGTACAATGCGCTTTCTACTACAGTGGACAGTTGGCCGAGTGGTCGAAGGCGCTCGCCTGGAACGCGAGTATAGGGTAACCTATCGAGGGTTCGAATCCCTCATTGTCCACCATGAAGTGTTTATTTTTAAGCTAGTTCAATGGTTATTAAAATACCGTTATTCTTGTTTTGTAAATATATTTTTCCATTCATATTTTCGTCGATAATCATTTTTGACATATATAAACCTATCCCTGTTCCATCTCCTTGTTGTTTTGTAGTGAAGTAAGGTTCAAATACTCTATCGAGTATATTTTCTGGAATTCCACCAGCATTATCTTGAATATAAATTTTATGTTCTTCTAGTCGAATATCGATTACCGGTTTCTCAATTTTATTGGATAAAAAAGCATCTTTAGAATTGCTTATAACATTCATTATAACTTGTTCAAACTCTGTTTTAAATCCATCAATTGAAAAGTCATTTCCTTCAAAATTTAAAGAAATATAATTGTTTTTTAATTGAGCATCAAGAATATTTAAAACATCTTCAATTGCATTTTTGACATGAAATGTAGTTTTATTCTTATCGATGCGGAAAAAGTTTCTGAAATTATCGATTGTCTTACTCATAAAATCAATTGTTTTTGTATTTTTTTCTATAAACTCTTGAATAAACTGTTCGTTTATTTTATCATTTTGATATTGATACCTTAATTTTTGTCGAGATTCTCTTTATAGTCTTGAGTCTCTTTTAGAAGTTCCTGAGTTCTTTTATTGATTAGTTTATATTTTTCTGCTGCTCGAATCAGTTTACCGAATTCATCGTTGTGTTTATAATGTGGAATGGCAACTTCTTCTTCATTATTGGCAAGCTTTTCAAACATGTTCGTTAAACTTTTTAAGGGATTTAGTATAATGTTCAAGATTATAAAGAAACTGATCAGAATAAGAAAAATATATACAACACCTGTAATGATATTTATTTCGTTGTTTAATTCTGTATAGTGTTTAATGAGCTTTTTGACGTTTTTTATCTCTTCAATTGTCAAGTTTTTTAATTTTTGTCCATAAAAATATATTTCATAAGCATCACCATTTTCTTTGATTGTATTGAGTTTAATGATTTTATTTACATTTAGTTTTAAGTCGTTGAGAGTTGTTTGAGCAGTTTTCACATACTTTCTGTCATCTGTTTCTATATAGCGGATTACACTTTTTTCAGTTTCAAGAAGAGCTTTTCTTATTACAAGAAATTGTAAAATAAGTTGATTAGAGTTTGTTGTTTGCGTGAAGATGTCTATCTTCTCTTCGATTTTCTCAGCACGGACTCGAAGACTATGTCTTAATGCAAGATTTAAGGGTATTTGTTCTTTTGCTATTTGAAAACTTTCTTTATATTTTTTTACATTGAGGATCAGTTTTTGATATGCTGTTTTAAACTCGTCATTTAAAAAGATCATTTGAGGATCCTGTTGAAGTATTTGACTTGAAACCTTTTCAATGGGGTCTATTAACCCTTGATCACCCGTTATAGTATACTCATATACATATCGTTTAAGCTTTTCTATATCTGCAAGCTTTACAAGAGTTGATTGTAAAAACTCACTTTTATCCTCTAGGTTTTCCATGTTTTTAGAAACATTGTTGAGGTTGTATTGGGCAATAATATTGGAGAGAATGAAGAATAAAATTAATATCAAAGTTACCAAATAAACTTTATGGCGAAACTTTAATTTATTCAAATACATATCTTAATACCTTAATACACTTGTCTTACAAGTTGATTCCATTTTTTAAGTGTGTAATCAAAATTTGGCATAACAGTATTCCATACGGCAATGTGTTCAAACCTGTTAATATATGAACCTCCGCTCCTAATACTTCCAGCTTTCACAGATATTTTACCATCCGTCCCTTTTAAGTCTGTTTTAGTAGCTTTTCCTTCATACCAATAATCCCATTCATCTTGACTCATAAGATCTTTTGAGCGTTGAGGATTTGATATATAATACCCTTGTCTTGCTATAAAAGCTCCCGGCCAACCGGAAAGCCACCAGTTCATATATTGATAAGCTGCATCTTTTTGTTCATCTTTTGATTCTGAAGATAAGCTCATAACCCCATACCAAGCTCGATAGCCTTCTTTTGGTGCAGCATAGACACAAGGTACTCCTAAACCGTTTAATGTACTTACAGCAGGAGAAAACATACTCTCTAGCAATACTTCATTGCTTTTCATAAACTCTACAGAATGGGGAACTGAATTCCAAAAACCTCTAAAATGACCTTTGTTTTTATATTCATAAACAATGTCAAAAAGTTGATCGATCTCTTTTATGGTCAAGTTTCCAATATCATTATAAGTTGCAAGACCTTTAGCTTGTGTTGCTAAGATAAGATCAAATAAGCCAATGGTAGGTTCATTGACAATAGCAACTTTTCCTCTATATTCATCATTGAGCAGCCATCCCCAGCTTTCTGTTTCATAGGGTATTCCTTGTGCAATTGTGTTAGAGTTGTAACCGAAAGAGTCAACATTATGAACATAGGGCATAAACGAGATCTGGTTTGTTGGATTTTTTCCTAACGTTCCATCTTTTTGTATATAAAGAATCTTGTTTGGAACATCCCCCGCTCCAGGCTTTGCATTTGGTGTTATTTTTCCATATTTTGGTAGATCGTTAATCTCTTGCCAATATTTCAGTTTACGTATGTCAATAGCTTGAATTGCTCCTGAATTCCATAAGAGTCTTGTACTGTTTGACCATTGTTCATAAAGATCGAACGATTTTGGATCTACTATCGCTTTTGTAAGAACTTCAGCACTTCCACCGGGATAAAACTCAATATTTATCTTTAGCTCTTGTTGCGCTTTTTTTCTGATCTCTTCTTGCAATGTTACATGGGTGCCTAACACCCTAATGGTAGGATACTTGTTTTTAGCGCTTAAAATGGCTGGAAAACCTAAAACACCAGTTGATACGGCTAAACCTTTTTTTAGAAACTCTCTTCTATCTAAAGACATGTCAAACCTCACTGCTTCCCAAAATATTTTAATTGTATAGCATATATTCTTAAAAATACACTATGTTAGTTTTTGCTGCTAGAGTTTTCAGGGGTATATTATTTTCTCTATAACTATCGAAGTAAAAAATCCTCAACTATTTTTGCATGATCAAACACAAGTTCGTTTTGTTTTGATTTTAATTCCTTTACAGGTATTACCATAACCTCTTTTGCATCATCTGCTGCTTTTGGTTTGCCGTAAGCTTTACATATATATACAACACTTGCAGTGTGAAATCTAGGATCACGATCAGGATTAGAATATACACCGAGAAGTTTTTTGACCTCTACATCTAAAGAGGTTTCCTCTTTCATCTCTCGGACAAGCGCATCTTCTACACACTCTCCAACATCAACAAAGCCGCCCGGAAGGGCTAAACCAAGAGGCGGGTTTTTTCTGCTAATAAGTACTATACCTTGAAGTTCATTTTCATTATTAAATAACTCTATAATTCCGTCTGTTGTTAGGTAGGGTGTCTCTGGTTTAAACATAAAAAACTCCTTTAAGTTATTATGGTAACATATTGCAGTTATTTTAGGAAACAATTTGAAAATTCAATACATCATTTTACTTATAACACTGTTTTTTAGTGCCTGTTCCCTTCCCCCTGTTGAGCCTGTAGCGGTTACAAAACAACAACAAAATGTTTCATTTACAGAAGATGTTAAGTCGGTGCTGGACAAGCGTTGTGTCGTTTGTCACTCATGTTATAACTCCCCTTGTCAAGCGAAGTTCAGCTCCTATGAAGGGATCGACAGAGGTGCTTCTAAGATCGAAGTATACAATGCTACAAGACTCTCAGCACAGGATCCTACAAGACTTTTTGTAGATGCAAAAACTACACAAGAATGGAGAGAAAAAGAGTTTTTTTCTTTAACTCAAAACTTAGAAGATGTGAATGGAACTTTTAACGACTCGATCATGTTACATCTTTTGCACAATAAGCGAGTTCATCCTGATATTGTAGGTGATTACGATCCGGAACATGACAAGCTAGTATGTCCTCGTAATAAAGAGGAGTTAAGTAAATACTTTGACAAAAAACCTAATCACGGTATGCCATATGGTTTTCCGGCTTTAAAAGCCAAAGAGTATATTACACTTGCTTCATGGATATTTCAGGGTGCAAAGAACGATACAAGATCAACAGCTACAACTTCTACAAAAGCACAAGCCCAGATAAACAACTGGGAAAACTTTCTTAATTACAATGATGAGAAACACAAAGTAACTGCTCGGTATTTGTATGAACATCTTTATTTGGCACATATCTATTTTCCATCTGCAAAAGGTGAATTTTTTGAGTTGGTTCGATCGTATACTCCATCCCCGCAACCTATAGATGTAATCCCGACACTACGTCCGTTTGATGATCCAAAAGTGCAAAAGTTTTACTACAGATTCCGTAAGATTACCTCAACGATTGTGCATAAAACGCATATGGTTGTAAAGTTTGATAATAGCGTGCTTGCTAGATATAATGAACTTTTTATACAACCAAAATGGAGAGAAAAACCACATACGATCTCTTACGATACAAAAATAAGTACCAATCCGTTTGTAGCTTTTAAACAGATCCCAACGCGTTCACGGTATCAGTTTTTACTAGATAACTCTAGATATATAGTTATGACGTTTATTCGCGGTCCTGTTTGTCGTGGGCAGATGGCACTCAATGTTATTCATGATCATTTTTGGGTGATGTTTCGTGATCCGGCTTACGATGTAGCTGTGGTTGATCCTGCGTTTATTGACTCACAAACCAAAAATCTTTCGTTACCTATTGAGAAAGTTGATAATGAACTGCTGAAAACTTTTAGTGACGAGTATAGAGAACGGTATGAAGCATATTATAAAGCAAAAAAACAAAGAACTGCCGAGCTGTTCTCAGACGGCTATCCGATCGAGTCTATCTATAAAGGTGTGAAAAGTTCAGATTCACCGGTTTTAACTGTTTACAGACACTTCGATTCTGCATCTGTTAGTCGTGGAGTTCTTGGGGAAGAACCGCGAACAATGTGGGTAATGGATTATGCTCAGTTTGAGAGAATTTACTATACGTTAGTTGCAGGGTATGATGTTTTTGGTAATGTGTCACACCAAACAAATATACGTCGTTATATGGACTTTTTACGCTTGGAAGGGGAGATTAACTTTTTAGAATATATGCCAAGAGATGCTAGGTTAGAGATGTTAAAGTCGTGGTATATAAATGACAATATAGTTGATGAGGCAAAGTATGAGGCTATTGGTACAATAGCAGATAGTATTGTGTATAAAACAGATGATTACAAAGATGAATTTATACGCAAAGTTATCAATGAGTATTTACCAAAAGATTTAGGTTATTCATTTGATAAAATGAATTATAAAACCAAACAAGATCTAAAAACTATTAAGATGGTAAAAGATTTTAATGCAAGTGAGGATTATATTCAAGCAGCACGTGCTATCACTTTGCCAGGAAGTGGATTTGTTCGTTATATGACGGATAAAGGTGCAAATAACATGTTACTTCGTATAGAGCTTGAAGATGGTAGATATATAACAAAAAACTTGGTCATTAATCGATGGCATGATAATGTAAATTCTCTGTTTTTAGAGGAGATGATGTTAGATTCTTCAAAAGATACGATGGATATTTTAGACAAGTTTGTAGGCTCTTACCCGAACGTGTTTATAGTATTAAAGTTTTCAGAGTTGGAAGATTTTTTAAAATTAATGAAAAACACCACAGGGAGCGATGAGGATATAAAAAAATTTAAACACTATTTTATAAGTAGGTCAAATCCAAAATTTTGGGAGTATTACGACTGGTTCCAAAAAGAGTTTGATAGACAACAACGTATAGAAGCAGGTTTATACGATTTAAATAGATATGCACGAACGCCGTGGTAACTACTCTTGTGCTAAAAATTCTTCGATCTCATAAGCGATCTCATCGATCGCGATAGTTGCTTTTTCATAAAGGACTTTATCAAAGTAATCATCATTGATAGCTTCACTTGGCTCTAAATTATTTAAAATCGATCTGTCAATAAAGTAGGCAATAGTATTTACCCCAATAACCATTCCACTTGTTCCTATGACTATCAATAAAGAACAGTCTTGGATCTCTTGGTCAAGTTTTTCATATTCGGGTGCCATCTCTCCAAACATAACAATGTAAGGACGCACAAATTCATGGTCGCATGATATACACTTTCCACCATTTACATCCTGAAGTTTGTTGTACCCGATCTCATATACTTCATGACATTTTTCACATTGAACTTTTAAAAGGTATCCATGAAGATGAACAACATCTTTATGTGCAATGCCTGCTTTTTCAAAAAGGTTGTCCACATTTTGAGTAATTATGGCGATATCCTCTTTATATCTATTTTTGAGTTCTGCCAATACTTTGTGAGCTCTATTTGGCTCTTTGTCTTCGAGCTCCGTACGCCTTTTATCGTAAAATGCTATAGTCTCGTCTCTATTGGTTATAAGACAGCCTGCACTACAAACATCATCGACTGAGTACTCTGCCCAGAGACCATCGCTTTCTCTAAAAGTAGATAACCCACTTTCAGCACTAATACCTGCTCCACTCAGTACAACAACTTTAGCCATGATATTTTCCTTTAATATTCAAACTATTATAATACTTGTAAGTTTAAAGAAGGTTAAGGTTAAAAGTGGATCTGTTTTTTATTATTAAAGCACTAGTCGGACTTATTTTTCTACTTGGGATTTTGGTCTCATTACTCCTCTATAGGCCACGCAAGAAAAAAGAGAAAGAGATTGCGCAAAAAGCTGAGAAAAAAGATAGTGATTATACTTTTGAAGAGCTAATCCGATTTATTAGAAATAGAGAGACACCGACAGATAAACTACAATGGGCACTTGACACTATCGTGAAGTACCATGG